>CAWUZD010000052.1:0-27174 GCA_963926925.1 uncultured Lactobacillaceae bacterium | reverse complement strand
GATCATTGCCTTAACCACACTAAATAAGTTATTTTGCATTAATACAATTTCACCAGCTTCAATAGCAATATCGCTACCCGCACCCATGGCGATTCCAACATCAGCCGTTGTTAATGCCGGGGCGTCATTAATACCATCCCCAACAAATGCTACTGGGCCATCTTTTTGAAAATTAGTAATAACATTGGCTTTTTCACTTGGCAACACATTGGCAATTACTTGATTAATGCCAACTTGTTGGGCAATTGCCGTCGCCACTTGTTCATTATCGCCCGTTAACATAACAACATGTAAGCCTTGTGTTTGTAATGCTGCAATTGCCGCCGTGGCATCAGACTTGGGTGCATCTTGAATCGCAATTAGTCCGATAATTTGTTGATTTAGTCCAACAATAACAACGGTTTTTGCGGCTTGTTGTAACTTAGTAATTTGTACTTGCCACGCCGCACTAATTGGCATTGCTGCTTTTAGTAATTTTTGATTACCAACATAAGCCGTTTGCTGATTAATAGTAGCTTTAACGCCCTCACCTTCAATATTGGTGAAGTCATTAATTGCCAAAGTATTGATTTGATTAGCCTGGGCACATTGCATAATGGCATTTGCTAAGGGATGATTAGCATCGTTTTCCAAACTAGCCGCAATTTGTAACACTTGTTGTTTATTACCAATAATATCAGTAACTACTGGCTTGCCAACCGTAATCGTCCCCGTTTTATCAAAAACAATGGTATTAACATGATTAATGGTTTCTAAGGCCTGACCATTTTTAATTAAAACACCTAACCGGGCAGCGCGAGCAGTCCCGACCATTAATGCAGTTGGTGTTGCTAAGCCTAAAGCACATGGACAAGCAATTACAATTACTGCTACTGCAAACAACATGGCCTGCACTGCACTCACACTAAAAATTACCTTCCAAATCGTAAAGGTTAAGATAGCAATGATTAACACCACGGGCACAAAGATGTTGGCAATTTTATCAGTTAAGTTTTGAATTGGTGCATGACTAGTTTGGGCTTTTTTAACTAGCGCTACAATTTGCGCTAACATCGTATCTTGCCCAACTTTAGTAGCCTTAAAAGTAATAACGCCCGTTTGATTAAGCGTTGTTCCAATGACATCATCACCTGTTGTTTTCATTACTGGCGTACTTTCACCTGTAATCATGGCTTCATTAATGGTTGTTTGGCCACTAATAATAGTGCCATCAACGGGAATTTTTTGACCCGGACGGACACGGATAATATCACCGACTTTAACTTGGGCTAGTGGCAATTTAACATAATGATTACCTTGTAACACCTCGGCCGTTGTTACTTGCAATGCTAATAATTTTTCCAAAGCATGGGAAGCATTACGGTGCATGCGTTCTTCTAAAGCATCCCCTAAGGTAATAAAAACTGTAATGTAAGCCGCACTTTCAAAATAAACATCACGATGGGTAAGCATCGCAAAGATCGAATAAAAGTAGGCTACCGCCGTGCCCACGGCTACTAAGGTGTTCATATTGGCCTGGTGGTGTTTGAAAGCTGCCCATGCACTTTGCCAATATGGCACAGCGGCAATGATCATAATTAAAGTTGTCGTAATAAAGGCAATTAAATCATAATGTGGCATTACCCAGTGCCATGGCATTAAAATCATTTGGATTAACATGGGAATGGCTAAAATTAACGCGATTATAAACCGTTGCATACTTGATAAACGCATTATTTAATCATCACCTTACCATGAAACATGTTCATTCCGCATGTATAGTCAAATTCACCTACTTGGTTAGTCTTAATGGGAATAACCACATCTTGTTGCAAAGGCAAATCCTTTTGGAAGGATAATGCTTGTGATTGGACCTGAGCTAAGCACATTGATTCATTGGTACGATTAAAAACTAGTTTAGCAGGGATGTCCTTTTGTAATTTGGTAACTTGGGGTTCATAACCGTTGTTAGTAACTTTGATGGTCGCAATTTGTTCATTATCCTTAATAACAACATTATTACGATGCTTTGCAAATAAATTTCTTAAATTCATCATTAATTGCCTCTTTTTTTAATTAAAATTTTGCCATGGAACATATTCATCCCACATGCGTAATCAATTTCACCGGGATGATTAGTAGGAATATTAATTGTGGTAATTTTTTGCTTGGTAAGATCCTTATCAATTCCTAATTTTTCAAAAACAACATGCGCTAAACAAGCCGTTGCATCCTGCATGTCAAAGTTAACTTGAGCGGGGATGCCAGCTTGTAGAACTAATGTTTGCGGTGAATAGCCGCCCTTAACAACAATTGTGGCAACTTGTTGCTTGTTATGCTGTGCTAAGGTTGCTTGCTGGGTTTGTTCATGATGCTTACCAAAGAACCACCAAATAATAAAGGCAATTAACCCGCTTGCTACAATTAGGGTAATTATGTTAACTATCATTAATGTTCCTCCTGAGCACAATACTGACACTGTTGTGGTAAACAATTGCAGGCGACTTTGTCCGGCGCATTTGGTAACTTTTGTTGTAAAACGGCAATTAACTGCTGAATATCAGTTTTGCTTAGTGGTGATTGTTGCGCTAGTTCGATTAATAAGTGCCCTTTTTGCATATCACACAAGTTGTTAAAAAAATTAGCAGCGGCTAATTCAAGCATCTTTTTTTCAGCAATCGTTGCGGTATAAATAAAACGCCGTCCCTGCCGCGTTGTTGTTAACAGTCCTTTTTGGACTTGCCGGCGTAATAAGGTTTTAATTGTGGATTCACTCCACTGTTTTTGTTGCTGGAGAATATGAATAATTTCAGTACTGCCAGCACTACCTAAGGTCCACACTATCCGCATGACCTCCCATTCGGCTGGTGAAATATTAATATCACTAACGTCCATAATTGTGCTCCTTTCAAATAATTTTATAAGTATTGTAATTAATATGTTTACAAGTGTCAATATATTATAGTTTTTATATTTAAAAATTAAAAAATAAGCATTACTTATTGAAAGCAATGCTTATTTTTAACGCACTAATTAATTTTGTGGATGTGGTACTTTGTTAAGTTGATTCATATTATTATAACCATCACTAATCATACTATTAATATAATTCTTTTGTGTCGTCGTCTGATACTGTTGATTCATTAATTGGTTAATATTAAAAGTTTGGGTATCATAACTAACTGCCTTAGCGTCTTTAATAACTGGAAAACTAGTTGTTACATTATTACCATTAATAGTAATCGTTGCAGTTGAATCAGCTGTGCCTTGACCAATAATATATTGACCATTATTTTGTGACATATATACAGCACTACCATAAACATGGTTACCATTACCATAATATTTGATTATAACTAGCATCATAAGCAGCCATTGCAATAGCATCATTACTATATGACTGTGTTGTAGTTTCCGACTGAGTTTGCTTAGTAACTGAAGAATTACTATTATTAGTTTTAGTTGTTGCAGTAGTTGTGGATGTATTATTCCCTTCTTTTTGACTATTAAAAGATTCACTACTTGAAGCATCAAGAGAACTACTGTTATATATAGATGAATTAGCATTCATACTACTTGCAGAAGCTTTTAAAGAGCTTGCTTTTAAAGTACTACTTACTGTTTGTGAAGATTTTTTATTACTAGTTTGCTGATTATTATTATGACAAGCTGTAAGTATCATTCCAATTCAAGAATTGCCGCTATCGATAATATCTTTTTCATAATATTTATTTCCTTTTGTTTAAATTTAGTATTAATATAACTAAATTTTACTATACAAGATCATCTTTCTAATAAAAATTAAAAAACAAAGAAGCACCGTTTCTTAAGAAACGGTGCTTATACCGATTATTAAATTCCTTGGATTAACATCATGATAATTGGTACGACAACAACGAATAATACCGTTGATAAGGTAACAACGTTAGTTGCGAACTTAACATCACCATGACCTTGTGTTGCTAAGATTGGTAATACGGCCAACCCTGGTGCAGCGGCTTGAATGATTAAGGTCTTCATTTCAAGGGCTGGTACTTGGAAGCCCATATGCATACCTAAAACAATTAAGCCAGTGATAAGGGATGGTGCTAAAGCAAAACGTCCTAACAATGCTACGATAGTATCACGGTCAAAGCGTAATGTCTTAAAGCCAGCCTTAGCTAAAACAATACCAATATAGATCAATGATAATGGTGTTACTAAGTTACCAACATATGTTAATGATTGCACAACGAATTTCAATGAAGCAACATGTACCAATGGAATCCGTAAGAATAAGAATACCAATGCAACTAAGAAGCCGAGCAATGGTGCTGGTAATAACTTCTTCCAATTGAATGTCCCATTCTTCTTCCGGTCGTCCTTATTACGAGTTGGATCATCCCAACTCATTAAAAATGCCCCCAAAGTCCATGTAGATACGGTGTTAACAACATAGTACATTAAGAAATATGGAACGGCATTATTACCGAACAATGCCATGTTTAATGGTAAACCAATAAAGATAGTATTCGCGTTAACGAACATATTAATGAATGTACCACGCCGACCACGTTTAACTTTTAATAACCATACTAAGATAAATGCGATTACGTATCCAATGGCTACTGAACCAAATCCGTAAACTAACCCTGATGATAGGCTAATTAACTTATTCAATGTTAACCGTTGTAGTACGGAGATGAAAATGGATGCTGGCAAAGCAATGTTCATTAAGAACTTAGAGATTGTGCTCCCAAAATCTTCTCCAAACCATCCTTTGACTTGTAAGAAGTAACCAAGGACGATAATAACCACAATAGTTAAAACACTTTGAATCGAAGTAGCTAATGCAGTCATAATAAATACCCCATTTTGTATATATTCAATTTTTATTTAGTTGTTAATTATTTCATTTCTTCAATGTCAACATCTAAGTCACGATATTCTGGTGTCCACTTGATGTCAGCAACTGCCTTTTCAACATCAGCAATTGGTTCTTTGTTCAAGTTATCTTTGATAGCTTGTTTAGCAACAGCTAATGCGACAGTTTGACTGAATTTATCCAACTTAGAAACTGGTGGTAAGATACCTGCACCTGGTTGATCTGGGTCAACGATTCCACCTAAACTGTGAGCAGCAGCAGAAATCATGTTTGGTGTTAACAACTTAGATGTAGCAGCGATGATACCTAAACCAATACCTGGGTAAACTAAGGCGTTGTTAGCTTGACCAATGTCATAGCTTACACCCTTGTATTCTACTGGAGGTACAGGAATACCAGTTGCAACTAAAGCACGACCGTCAGTCCATTTAATCAAATCAGGAGCTTTAGCTTCAGCTAATTTAGTTGGATTTGATAATGGCATGATAATTGGCCGTTCAGTGTGGGCTGCCATTTCCTTAACAATGCTTTCAGTAAATGTGTTTGGTTGTGTTGATGTACCAACTAAGATAGTTGGATGAATTTCTTTAACAACAGCTTCCAAAGTTGTTAATTCTTCAGGATGAGCAAATTCACTACGTTTCCGTGCAAATGGTTTTTGTTCTGGTGTTAAGTCGTCCATATCATCGAACAATAAACCTTGTTTATCAATCATGTAGAAGTGTTTCTTAGCTTCTTCAGGATCCATACCTAATTGAACAAATTCTTCCCATACTTGTTTAACAACACCAGCACCAGCAGTACCAGCACCAAAGCATAAGTAGATTTGATCAGTTAATTTTTGCTTAGAAATGTTCATGGCACCAAGTAAAGCAGCTAAAACAACAATACCAGTACCTTGGATATCATCGTTAAATGTTGCAATCTTGTCCTTGTACTTGTTCAAGATGTTAGCAGCATTAGCACGGCCAAAGTCTTCGAAGTGTAAGTACATTTCTGGGAATAACCGTTCAGCAATATTAACGAATTTATCAACGAATGCCATGTACTTTTCGCCATAAATCCGCTTGTGATGATTACCGAAGTATAAGTTGTCGTTTAATAATTTTTCATTATTAGTACCAACATCTAAGACAACTGGTAAAACTTGGTTAGGATTAATGCCAGCAGCAGCGGTGTAAACCATTAACTTACCAACAGAAATATCTACCCCTTGTGTACCCCAGTCACCAATACCTAAGATAGCTTCAGCATCAGTAACAACAATCAAACGAATGTCACGACCATTAGCACTGTTCTTAAGTGCTTCTTCAATATGATCAGGATCATCGATTGATAAGTATGTTGCGTTTTGTGGTTCAATAAATAATTCACTGTAGTTTTCAATTGTTTCAGCAATTGTTGGATCATAAACTACAGGCATAAATTCTGAAATATGATATGAAAATAGCTTATAGAATAATGTGTGGTTCGTATTAAATAATTGCATTAAGAATAAGCGCTTTTCTAAATCATTAGCCTTACTCTTATATTGTGCATAAGCTTGATCAACTTGTTGGTCAAGCGTTTGAATAGTTGGTGGTAACATGCCATTCAAGCCGTACTTATCACGTTCTGCTTGGGTGAAAGCTGTCCCTTTATTTAAAAATGGATTGTGTAAAAGTTGTTCAGGTGTCATTTTCATCATACTTCCTCCTTAAATAATTCTTAAATTCTTTACATTTTGTATTTTAACCGCTTGCAAAAATTATAGTCAAACATTATTATTTTTATAAAAATTGTTTATATGAGGCGTCATATCAATGAATACACATGATTTAATTTATTTTGTGCGTTTAGTACAACTAAAAAATTTTTCAAAAGTTGCTCAAAATATGAACGTAAGTCAACCAACTGTTTCGATGGCTCTCAAAAGATTAGAAAGTCATTTCCATACGCAGTTAATCCATCGTAATCAAAATCATCACGACTTAACAATTACTCCCGCTGGCCAGCGGTTGTATCATTATGCCCGTTTTATTAATAGTGAAATGCAATTAGCTGAAAACGATATTAATGAAATTACGCAAAATAAGATTAAGTTTGGTTTGCCAGAAATTATTGGTGAATATTACTTTTTAAACTTTGTCCCTGTCCTCGTTAAATCAGGTTTAATGCAGAAAGTTATCATTAAAAGTAACGGTTCTAATAAGTTATTAGAAGAAGTTAAGAAAGGACAATTGGACTTAGCGTTGCTTGCTTCAGTCTACCCAATTGAAACTGATAAGGATCTAAACGTTATTCCGATTACAAGTTATCCTTTTAATATTGTCGTTTCACCGCAACATTACCTTGCTAAGAAACAAGAAATTAGTTTTACCACGGTGATTGATGAACCCTTCATTCTGTTAGATGAACAGAACGTGCACGCTGATGCCTTTGCATGGTGGCAACGGCATTATCATCGCCATGTTAATGTTGTTTACCAAATTCCTAGTGTTCACTTTATTAAGAAAATGATTGAAAAACAACTTGGCGTGGGCTTTTTAACTTCGTTAGCAATTCAACCAACTGATAACTTAGTGCCATTGAAACTAGTAGTTCCTGA
Source organism: uncultured Lactobacillaceae bacterium (assembly GCA_963926925.1). Classification (GTDB taxonomy): domain Bacteria; phylum Bacillota; class Bacilli; order Lactobacillales; family Lactobacillaceae; genus Paralactobacillus_A. The sequence continues at coordinate 19,744 of CAWUZD010000052.1, read as the reverse complement.
TCAACCACGTTTTCGGATTTTTATTGTTTATCCCCAAGGTAAAGTTTTGTCGCGCGAGTTGCAACAAATTGTACAATTATTGAGAAGTTTGTAGTAAATTTGTTGTTTGTTGTTGTTTTTTATTTTTTATCCTAACGAGGAATTTTTGTTTTTCATGTTTTGTATTATAAAATAAAAAAGCGTAATTTCTAAAGGAAATTACGCTTTTTTTACTTATTTTCACTCACCTAACGTTTATTTTTTACTAATATGCAATTCTTACAAAGCCATATGTATTGTAATCAACGTCATTTGTACTTTGCTAAAATAACTGATTAACTTGATTTAAACGGGTTTCGGCGTTATTTAATGATTGTGATTTTAAACCTAATTGTTTACGAATGCGCTTGGAAACACGTTGTAATTCTTTTGTAGCAACAACCTGATAAGATGAACCATTAATCATCGCTGTTCGTCCTTGCAAATGATCGTTAACTACTTGCTGACAATTATGATAATTTTTTAATAAACCAACCATATCATCAAAACTAAGGTCCGTTTGCATGCCACCGGCAATTGAATTTAAAATCTTTTGATAATTATTTAAACTATGGAGCGATAATAATGTTTTAATAATTTGTTGTTGCCGTTGTTGACGTCCATAGTCACCACGGGGATCTTGATGACGCATGCGCGCATACACTAATGCTTGTTTCCCATTTAGGTGAACTTTACCTCGATGAACCAGTATTTTGCCCTGACCATTATCATCACGAATTGTAAAAGCACTGTTAATTGTTATGCCACCAACATCATTAATAATCTTTTCCAATGCCCCCATATTAAGCGTTACATAATAATTAATTGGCACATTTAATAACTTACTAACCGTCTGCTTGGCCATTTTGGAACTACCAATGTTATATGCTGAATTAATTTTTTGCAGTGTTTCTGGATGTAAACCAATAATTTGTGTCAAGGTATCACGAGGAATACTTTCTAATAATAATTGCTGTGAATGTGGATTCAAAGTTGCAATCATCATGGTATCAGAATTACCACGATCAACCCGACCATCAGCCCCAGTATCAATTCCTAATAATAAAATTGTTACTGGCCGTTGTTGCTTAATTAACGCCGTTGTCTGATCGGCATGATAAGCTTTATTGACAGTATTTTTAGTATTTTGATAAAGATGAAACAGCCATATTAATACACTAACTACAACAATCGCTAAAACCCATTAAGCGAAACTTTTTGCGATACTGTGGTTTCAAACGACGAATTCTAAAATGACGCTGCTTATTTTCATTATTCATAAGATGCACACCCATTACTTAACCTAATAAACAATAAATAATGATACCGTATTTAAAAAAAAGGCGTTATTTATAATAACGTCTTTTCATTAATATCTTCTATTAAATAAATATTAGCCAGCATTATGGCCACTGACAACGTCGCCATAAATTGGTGTTGGTAAACCAAAACCACCTGTTACTGGTAATAATTCACCAGTAATGTACCGTGCTTCATCACTTGCTAAGAAAGCAACAGCATCAGCAATGTCTTCTGGTTTAACAATTTCGTTCAAAGGGACATGCTTAAGGAATGTATCTAAGAAGTCTTTAGATAAGTTATTCATCGCACTATCAGTTTGAACTAAACCTGGTAATACTGCGTTAGCACGTACTTTTTGCCGTGCATATTGAATCGCAATGTTCCGGGTTAATGAGTTAATCGCTGCTTTAGAAGTAGTGTATGCTAACCGAGAAACATCAGGTGTAGTACCAGCAACTGATGAAATGTTAATAATACTACCACCATTAGCTTGTTTAACCATTTGCATCACTGCAAATTTAGAACTGTAGTAAACACTAGCAATATCATCTTTAACAATTTCAAAGAACCGGTCACTATCACCATGAATTAAATCAAGGTCATGTTGTGGATCAGTAGTACCAAAGTTATTAACTAAAATATCCAAATGACTAGCATCTTTAACAACTTCATCAATCATTGGTTGATAAGTATCAAAGTCCAAAGCATCATAAATTACCCGACGATAATGATCATTTTCTTGATGTAATTGATCAGTTAAATTCCGGTTCTTTTCACTATCACGCACTGCCATATAAACTGTTGCACCTTCAGCAACAAATTTCTTAGTAACTGCTAAGCCAATACCCCGACTAGCGGCAGTAACAATCGCAACTTTATTTGTTAAATTTGCCATATTTAATATCTCCCTTCTCTTATCACCTTAAGGTTATACCTTATCATTAAGTAAAGGTCAATAATTACTCACTATTTTTTAGTAACACTATGATTTCTTAATAATTATTGATAAATAAGAATAAACTAATAGTAACAATTTGACAAAAGTAATGATTTATTTATATACTTTGATTGATTTATCCCTAAGGAGGATTTTAATTTGAAAATTTTAGCTGTTAACTCAGGTAGTTCCTCATTAAAATGGAAATTATTCGACATGCCAAGTGAACATGTCATTGCTGATGGGATTTTTGATCGGATCGGCATTAACGGAACTACATCAACTGTTAATTACTTAGACAAAAAGACTACTACAGCTAGTGATGCCAAGAATCATAATGATGCTGTTGATATTTTACTCAAGCAATTAATTGATTTACATATCATTGATAACTACCAAGACATTGATGGTGTTGGTCACCGGGTTGTCGCTGGTGGTGAATTCTTCAAAGATTCAACGGTGATTGATCAGGCTAATTTAAAGAAGATTGACGAATTAGCTGAATATGCACCACTTCATAACCCACCAGAAGCGGCTGGTATTCGGGCTTTCATGCATGAACTTCCTCATGCAATTGAAGTTGGTGTCTTCGATACTTCATTCCATACTACCTTACCTAAGGAAAATTATTTATATAGTTTGCCATACCAATATTATGAAGATTATGGCGCACGGAAGTATGGTGCACATGGGACAAGCCATAACTATATTTCATCCCGTGCCGCTGAAATCCTTCACAAACCATTAAAAGACTTGAAGATGATTACTCTTCACCTCGGTAACGGTGCATCATTAGATGCTATTAAGGATGGTAAGTCATATGATACTTCAATGGGCTTCACCCCATTAGCTGGAATTACCATGGGTACCCGTAGTGGTGACGTTGATGTGTCATTAATCCTTTACTTAATGGAAAAAATGCACCTTTCCACTAGTGAAATGTTAACCATCCTTAACCATAAATCCGGTGTCTTAGGCATTTCAGGAATTTCTTCTGATATGCGGGACTTATTAGATCAAATCGATACTAACGAACGCGCTAAGTTAGCTTTAGATATCTACGTTAACCGCATTATTCGTTACGTTGGTGCCTATACTGCTGAAATGGGCGGCGTTGATACCCTTGTCTTTGCTGGTGGTGTTGGTGAAAACAGTGCCATCATTCGGAAGATGATTGTTGATAAATTAGCATTTATTAATGCTAAATTAGACGATGATAAGAATAACATTCATGGTCAAGAACAAATCATTAGTAGCGATGATTCTGGGGTAACAATTATGGTTGTGCCAACTAATGAAGAATTAATGATTGCACGTGAAGTACAACGCTTAAGCAAGTAATTAATTTAAAAACTCTTCGTAATGAAGAGTTTTTTTGTTGTTTTATTTGACTACAAATGTAAATTAATTGCATAATTAACCCTGTAATGCCGCATTTATGCCATAATAAGAACGAAAAGGAAGTGTTATCGTGAATACTCTTAATACGATTGCGATTATTTGGATAATAATTGGAATTATTTCTGCAATTATCTTAATCTTTGATGTAATCAAACATCCCCAACAAATGAAGATTATGGATGCAGTTTGGCCCATTAATGCTCTTTGGGGTGGTCCCTTAATCTTATGGGCTTACTTCACACTAGGACGGCATCGTAAAATGCATATGAACATGTCCCATATGAAAATGCCAATGCATGATAACATGCAGATGGCGATGGATCACCATAACGATGATGACAAATATAACAAGTTTTGGGAAGGAATTATTGTTGATGCCCTTCACTGCGGTGCCGGTTGTAGTTTATCTGATTTAGTTGGTTCATGGATCTTCTATTATTTACTCAACTTCGCTATTTTTAATCAAAAAATCTTTGGTGAATGGTTATTTGATTATCTTCTTGCCCTAATTATTGGCGTATTATTCCAATATGCCGCCATTGCACCAATGATTAGCGGCACAATACCACAAAAATTATTCCGTGCTTTCCGCATTGACTTTTGGTCATTAACCGCTTGGCAAGTTGGTATGTACGGTTGGTCAGCAATTACAACCTTCGCTTTACATTTACACTTCACACCTATCCAACCCGCGTTTTGGTTAATGATGGCGATTGGCATGTTATGCGGTTTTATTACCGCTTACCCAATGAACTGGTTATTAGTCAAATTAAAAGTTAAAACTGGGATGTAACCAAACAAAAAGGATGATGAATTAAATTCATCATCCTTTTTTGATATTCTTTTTAAAACTAGCAAACTAATAATAATGCTACGGCAATCATCATGGTACCGAATACACCACCAAGTGGCATCGTTTGCTCACCAGTTTGTGGTAAGTATTGCTTACTAGAATGATTACTACTTACGGTATGACTATTACTGTTATTAGTAACCACACCTTGTTGCTTACTTGATGAAGTATTACTATTCATTGATGTTACTGATGAAGTCTTTATCGACACCGTATTGTCATGACTATTACGCTTAGCAGCTGAGCTATTAGCTCCTAAACTAGTTTTCGCTTTTACTGAACTTAAGTTACTACTTTGCCGTGAACTTGATGGCGTTGCCGTACTTGATAATGTGCTTGTTGTGGTACTAGTTACGCCACTTTGACTGGTAGAACTACTATTAACTACTGGAACATGATGAGTACTTGATACTACAGCACTTGAACTTGCTTTACTAGTAGTGGTACTCGTAATGCTGCTAGTTGTTACGCTTGAACTACTTAGAATAATACTACTTGTACTTGCTAATGAACTAAGAGCACTACTACTTGTCGTGTTAACACTACTTAAAGAACTTAATGATGAGGTACTACTGCTACTAGTAGTTAGCGATGAACTACTAGAAATAACGGGCACCGTTGCTTTATTATCAGTTGCAACTACTTTAACAATCGCTGTCCCATCGCGAACAATCGTAAATTGATGTGGTTCACTATTTAAGGCATAACCTTGTGGTGCTTTGGTTTCAATAAATGAATATGTGCCTGGTAATAATTCTTCCACATTAATTTGGCCCTGCGCATTTGTCACTAAGTTAGTAGCAATCACTTGGCCTTGACTATTAACTAATTCAAAAACTGCGCCAGCTAATGGTTGCTGCGTTTGGGCATCTTCCTTAATTAATTGGACCTGGCCATCATAGCCACTAGCCGTACCGCCACCACCATACTTTACATATGAAGTAGCTTGTTGTGCAGATGAGCCGTTAATTTGGTAATGGACGACATTACCATAAGTATTTTCGGTTGTGTCATCATAGTTAGTAATCTTTGTCTTATAAGTAATCTGCAATGTTTGGTTGCATTGGGCAATATTAATATTGATTTGGTTACCACCCGTGCTAACATCAGCACCATTAAACGTGCCACTAGCTGTAAAATCACCATTTGCATCTAATGAACCGGTGTTAATCACGACAGAACCAGGCACAAAGGTTTGATCATTACCAATTTGGTCAGCAATTTTAATATTATGGCATGCTTGCGCTTGTGGATTTACATAAATTGTCCACGTAATATATTGCGGATGACCATCTTGAATATCACTATTTTGCACACAACCTTGTTTTTCTAACATCCACTTAAAGTTATTTGGCGTCGTTTGTGCGCCTTTAACATTCATATACAACGTACCGGATTCATCATAGTTATCATGTGATAACACATTGTTAAAAGTAATTGTCCCTTCATGTGAACCAGCGGCAACCGTGGCAGTCCCAACAACTTGTCCCTTTTTATTCGTAATTTCGAAACTGACGTTATGCGTTACCGTAACATTACTTGGTAAATAAAAATGGGCCGTGTCACCTGCTTTGATAATTGTGCCGTTTGGAATGCTCCAGTGCCAACTAATCGAATAGTAATCATCATTACTCAATGACGTACCATTCGGAATAACTTGTCCTTGTGAATTAGTAATCGTCGCATCCTGCGCTTGCAAACCATTAATATTAATCGTAGCCGCATGCACATGCTTACTAAACAAAAACAACGGTAAACAGATAAACAACATTAAAGTTATAACAAAACAATACTTCCTTTTTTTCATACAAACCAATCCCTCTCTGCTTTTATAATAGCACTCCCATTATTTAATTTGAATTATTTATACATAGCATTAATTCAAACTTATTTATATTAATAATTAATAAAAAAAGTGTCCTAAAATTAATCATTTTAGAATACTTTAATCAATTTAATTATTACATATTAGCACTGTTAATCATCTTGTCACGCAACTTGCGCATTGCAACAAAATCATTGGTAAAGATGCCATCGACATGTTTATTAAATAATTTAATAGCACGTTTAGGATCATCAACTGTCCAAATTCGTTCCACAATACCAGGAATGCGTTGGTAAAATTGCAAATGCAAACCACTTAACCGGTACTTTTCAACAACATGCATTGGTCGTAATAATGGCCATTTCCGTAAGTAACAATAAATTTCATCTGGTGCAAGCTGTTGACAATTAAGAATCGTCTTAATATTAAATGAAGAATAAACCATTGGATGAACTAAATGATACTGATTAACCTTCGTTAACACAATTTGTTCAATATGTGGATAAACAAACCTATCAGTCTTAAGTTCTAAGTTTAAAAATACATTCTTATTTTCAACTAATGATAAAAACTCATCTAACGTTGGGATTGGTTCGCCATTAGCTAATTTGAATTGCCGTAATTCAGCTAAGGTATACTTCTTAACATCCCCCTTACCATCAGTTGTCCGGTTAATGCTTTCATCATGAATAATTACCGGAATATTGTCTTTGGTTAAATGCACATCGAATTCAATGCCGTCAATATGTTGATCTAACACATATTGAAATCCTGCCATAGAGTTTTCAGGAAATTTGGCGGGATAACCACGATGTCCCCAAATCAATGTCTTCTTCATTTTTTGTACCTCATTTACTTAGGTTATCTTAAGTTTTTTACTACTTTCGTAATGAATTGTAGCAACTGTTGTGCTAATTGCCAATTAATTAATTTTATCTTTTATGCGAAAATTTCTTGATATTAATTATTCACCTAATTGATATTTAATCGTACTATGACCATCCTTAGCGATTACTTGTAATTGGTAAGGCAATTGCTTTTCTAATTCCGTGACATGACTAATAATACCAATCATGCGGTGTTGACCTTCAATCGTATGCAACGTCTGCAAAGCAAGTTGCAACGCATGATGATCAAGGGAGCCAAAGCCTTCGTCAATGAATAACGCATCCATGGTAATGCCACCGTTTTGGTTTTGAATAACTTCACCTAATGACAAGGCCAAGGCTAAAGCAACAATGAAGCTTTCGCCGCCAGATAGGGTATGCACACTGCGTTTGCGACCCACGGTATCATCATAAACATCCAATTCCAAGCCGGTGCGGGCCGCAATTGCACCCCGTTCATTTGATAATGCTAGTTGGTAGCGCCCATCCGTTAAATCTACTAACTTGGCACTTGCCACTTCAACAACTGCTTGGAAGTAAGAACGTAAGACATAACGTTCTAGGGTCAAATGTTGTTCATTATTACCACTCATTGCAGCAACTAAGTTAGTTAATTCCTGCACACGGTCACGATAATCCTGCTGGGTAGTTACTAACTGTTGCACTTTTGCATAAAGATCTTGATTCGTCGTTATATCATTGCTCAACAAGGTTACTTGCGCAATGACTTGTTGTAATTGCTGTTGTAACTGTTGTGCTTGTTGTGTTAATTTTTCAAGATCAAGCAATGGTTGATCAGCTAATTTGGTTTGTAACTGTGTGATTTGCTGGCGCAAACTAAGTTTTTGCTGTTGATAATTCTGTAACTGTTGCTCAAGGACCGCAATTTGGTCTAACTGCGTCATCAATGTAGTTAGTTTATCCCATGTCATCCCTGCCATTGTTGTCATTGCCTGGGTTAACTGCTGATGATAAGTCGTCACGGCTTGTTCAACAATTTGTAAGTTAGCCTGGGTGGTTGCTAACTGCGCTTGCAAACTAGCTTGTTGTGCTGTCAATGTCGTAATTTGCTGATTATTAGCAGCTAATTGCTGTTCAAACGTTGTTACTTGCTGTTGCAATTCATCAAGATGCGCTTGTAAACTTGCTTCATCAGCAAATTTTGGTGGCAATTGTTGCTGCTTGGTCGCAATCGTCGTCTTAAGCGTATTAATTTGCTCATCATGTTGCTGCACAACTTGTTGTTGCTGTTGGACTAATTGTTGTTGTGTCGCTAATGCAGTTGTTAATGCCGCAATTTGCTTAGTAGCAGCTTTAAGCGTAGTTTGTTGCTGTTGTAAGGCAGCAATTTGCTTTGCCACCGCCGTTTGCTGCGTTGTTAAATCATGCTGCAAAGCTTGCCAATCAGTTGTTGCTAATTGCCGTTGTTGCAACTGTGCTGTTAATGTAGCCAATTGCGTAGCCTGCTGTTGTTCATCATTTTTAACCGCATGATAGGCATGGTTGGCTTGTTGGTAAGCCGCTTGCGCAGCTTTGAAAGTCGCTTCATCTGCAGTTGGACCAGTACTAGCAGCAGGATACGGATGATGATAAGAACCACAGACTGGACAAGGTTGATCAGGTTTTAATTGCTTAGCCAAGTTAATAATTTGACCACGCAAATAAGCCTGGTTAACATCATCAAATTCTTGTTGAGCTTGTGCTAGTTGGGTCTGCTGTTGAGCTAACGCTGCTTGCGTAGCAGTGTGTTGCGCAGCAAGTGTAATTAACTGTTGCACCAATTGTAAATCAGCTGTCACTTGCTCATGTTGCTGATTAAGACTAACTAATTGCTCACTAATCGTCGCTAATTGCCCTTGCTGATCATGTAACTGCGTTAATTGCTGTTGTTGTTGCTCACAATCATCCGTAAGCGTTGCTAATTTAGCTTGTAATTGGGTTTGTTGTGCTTGTAACGTTGCTAATTGTTGTTGCGCCGTGGTAATTTCAGCAAATAATGCTAGTTTCGTATGCAAAACCGCCATTTGGTCCTTAACTGCCGTAATTGCAGCTTGTTGCTGCAGCAATTGTTGGTGTTGGTCTTGCTGGGCTTGTAATTGTGCTGTTAGTGCAGCTAATTGCGTTTGGTAAGTCTTAATTTGTTGTTGATCAGCTTGCTGTTGCTGCGTTTTTTCTTGCCATAGTGAAAAAGTACCTTGTTGCTGTTGGGCCCATTTTAACGTTGCTAATTGCTGTTGTTGCGCTGTAATCGTGGGTGCTTGAGTTAGTAAAGTATCATATTCATGCTGTAGTGTCGTTAGTTGGGCGTGATCAGCATGTAATTGTTGTTGAGTTGCTAATTGCTCATTATGCGCCGTCACTTGTGTTTGTAACTGTTGTTGTTGTGCTTGCAAGCTTTGTTGTTGTGCGCGTTGCTGATCAAGATGTTGTGCTAGGGCTGTTAACCACGGAACAATTGGCGTTGTGGCTGGTTCTTCGTCATCATCCCACTTAACTTGCGCTTGCAAATTCGCCAAATCATGATCAGTCGTTTTTAAAGCTGCACTTTGATCATTTAATTGTGCTTGCAAGGTTTTAACCCAATTATCGTAAATAGTGGTACCAAATAATTCACGTAAAATCTTCGTTTTATCCGTACTATTTGCCGTTAAGAAATTACGAAACTTACCCTGTGGTAGTAACACGACTTGCGTAAATTGTTCAGCATTTAGATGCAATAAGTCCTTAATAAACGCATCAAATTCCGTAGTTTTGGTAATTTCATGTTCATTACCCTCATTATCAAGGTATAACAACGAAACCTTGCGATCATAATCAGCTTTGGCTGATTGCTTCCGATGCTTTTTACGCTTAAACTGACGGATTAATTGGTATTGTTGGTGCTGATGTTCAAAGGTAAACATCACCTTCGTAGTGGCATATTCATCCGCAAAATCAGAATGCATCGTTTCGGCAGGCCGCTCACGACTAGAAGTTCTGCCAAAAAGGGCATAACACATCGCATCAAAAATCGTTGTCTTCCCCGCACCTGTATTGCCGCTAATTAAGAAAACCGGCACATCATCAAATTTCGTAAAATCAATTACTTGGTGGGCATATGGTCCAAAATTTGTCATTGCCAATGTTAATGGCCGCATATTACTTCTCCTTTTGCATTTGTTCCAAACTATGAATAGCTAAAGTCTGTTGTGCTTTGGTTAATGGTTGCTGCATCACATCATCATAAAACTGGGCTAATAACGCCACTGGTGATAAGTGTTGGGTCACATGATGGTCAAGTGGTTGCAGCTTTTGTAAACCATGTTGGCGGTGGACCGCCACCAGTCGTTGGTGTGGAAAGGTTTGCCGCAACCGGTTCATCAAATCCGGAATTGGTTGTTGATCGGTTAACTCAATATCAACAAATGCATCATTTGGTAAAACAGGTGGTTGCGTCGTTAATTCCACAAATGAACCAGTTAAAACCTTAATATCATTTAACGGTTGTAGTGGTTCAAAATGCATCTGCATAGGATCCGTATCAACAATCCACACGCCCTTTTGTTGAGGTGCTTCCGCAACTGAAAGTTTTAGTAGCGAACCGCTATAACGCATTCGTGGATAATGTAAGGCTTGATAATTATGTAAGTGCCCGAGGGCGACATAATCGAAGCAATCCATAATATCCAATGGCACCGCTGCTAAACCGCCAACTTCAAGGGCTGTCTCAGCAGCCGTGCGCGTACTGCCACTGGCAAAGAAATGACTAACTAACACATGATGAGCCCCATCCACAAACTGTGCTTGCATTTGCGCCACAATCCGCTGCATTGCTTGAGCCATTGTTTTTAAAGTATCATCATGAAAGTATTGCCGGGCATCATGGGGCGTAAAGTATGGTAATAAGAAGAACTGCGTATCCTTAATCATGACTGGCGTAAACGCCTGTGATAACTGCGTATTTAAGTAAAAATGTTGGTCCTTAAACCATGAACGTCCCACGCCTAACCGTTCAGCTGAATCATGGTTACCACTAATAACTAATAATGGGTAACCTAAATCCAAATTCAAGCGGCGCATCATTTGATTAACCATCGTTACCGCTTGCGCACTTGGCATACTGCGGTCATAAACATCCCCTGCAATCACAATCGCATCCACATGTTGGACCTGCGCAATCTTCACTAACTGCGCAAACGCATCCCATTGTTCCGTTACCAACGGATAATCATGTAATTGTTTACCAATATGCCAATCAGCAGTGTGCAAAAAACGCATGTGTTTTCCTCCATCATTTTGCTAAAAATAAAAGGATTGGTGATTTAACCTCCAATCCTTTTATCATAACATTTAATCTTCCTTAGTTGGTGTTAAATCAACATCTTTTAGTTTAATTAAATGTGTCTTATGTTTAATTTTGTAATATAGATAACAACCAATAAAAATCGGAATGCTCATGTAAGTGATAATGATTTGGGTCCAGTCCCAACCATGAATTTGGAAACCTTGACCAATAATTACCAAAATTCCCAAAATCATTGCTAAAATTGGTCCAAATGGGAACCACTTGGCATGATACTTTAATTCACTAACATGATGCCCCTGGGCAATAAAAGCCTTACGGAAGCGATAATGTGAAATCGCAATACCCAACCAGGCAATAAAACCAGTTAACCCAGAAGCTGCTACTAAGAACATGTAAACCTGATGGCCAAAAATACTTGTTAAGAAAGTAATTAAGCCCACAACAGTCGTTGCTAGTAATGCCGGAATTGGTACACCACGGTGGTTAGTCCGTTCGAATTGTTTTGGCGCAATACCTTGTTTGGACATCGACCATAACATCCGGGTTGAGGCATACATGCCGGAATTAGCTGATGAAATAACGGATGTTAAAATAACAAAGTTAATTACACCAGCTGCAGCGGCTAACCCAATCTTCTTAAAGACCAATGTAAATGGACTAATCGCAACATCCTGCACAGATGAACCTAATAAGTACTTACTAGTATATGGCAAAATCGCCGCAATGACGAAGATTGATAAAATGTAAAATAACAAAATCCGCCAAAAGACTTGTTTAATCGCCTTGGGAATACTTTCTTCCGGTGTTTCAGATTCACCAGCGGTAATCCCGACCATTTCGGTACCTTGGAATGAGAAACCAGCCACAACGAAGACACTCATAATTCCCGTAAAGCCATTCACAAACGGTGCTTTACCAATCGTAAAGTTCTTCAAACTAACGGCCGGATGATCAATCACCCCAAAAATAGTTAAGAAACCAACGATTAAGAAAACAATCACAGTAACAACTTTAATAATTGACAACCAGTATTCCGTTTCGCCAAACGACTTAGCCGAAATCGCATTAATGACGAAAATTATCAGTAAGAAGAATGAACTAAAAATCCATCCCGGTACATGGGGGAACCAGTACTGCATAATAATCGCACCTGTCGAAACATCAACAGCTAACGTAATCGCCCAGTTCAACCAGTAATTCCATCCCAACGCAAAGCCAAGTGCTGGATCAACAAAACGGGTTGCATATGTCGCAAATGAACCAGATACGGGAATATAGGTAGCAATTTCGCCTAAACTAGTCATTAAGAAATACACCATAATCCCAATTGCCGCATAAGCAACTAAGGCACCTCCTGGTCCTGCCGTTGAAATTGCTGAACCAGAAGCAACAAACAGCCCTGTCCCAATACTACCGCCAAGTGCAATCATTGAAAGATGACGTGTTTTTAACGTCCGTTGCACTTTATTATTACTGGTGGCAGTGGGGGCAGTTTCGGTTGTATTATTATTATTTTGTTCTTCCATAAATATTTATCTGTCCTTACTTGTTCATTATCGTAATAATGAAGTTATTAAATTTTAACATAGGTATAATTATACACCATTTAAGTATAAATAATAATTAGTCGCGTAATTATTGTTAAATACTTTTAATATTTATTTAACAAATTAGTAATTTTATGCAAAAACAACTCATATTTTCATTAAAAATGCATAATTATGATTTTGAATGATTTAATCCACTGTATAACTATGCAAATTAATACATACTATACCATTCATTCACAAACTCATCTAAGAACTGTTGCATGTAGTCACGCCGCCGTTGGGCCAAAATTTTGCCGGCATTAGTATTCATTTGTTGCGGTAAATTTAATAATTTTTCATAGAATAAGTTTAAAGTTGTTGCAGCATGATGATGACGATCATTTAGCGCAGTCATCGTTGGTTTAAGATTGGGGTCATATAAAGCTAAGTTCTTCTTGCCACCATACGCAAAGGCACGACCAATGCCAATGGCACCTAATGCATCCAACGCGTCACTATCCTGGACATACTGTCCGAGTAAGGATAATTCGTAATGCTGTTGCAAGTTCTTGGTGTAGGACATGTGGACAATGGTATTCAGAATTTCCGTAATTTCAATTTCGTCAACCTGGTGCAAGCGTAAAACTTCAGTGATGATTTGCAACCGTTGCCGCGTTTTCTTCGTCATACGGTTATCAACAACATCATGCAAATAACCCATCACTAGTAACGCTTCTTTTTGCGCCGTGATAATACTATAGTGATCCTGCTGATATAGTTTTACTGCTAATTGCGCAACGCGTTGACTATGTGCCAAGCTTTTTTCAATTTTATTCCCCGCTAAATAGCGTGCCGCCAACATCTGCGCACTATTAATCAATTCATCATTCATGCTTAATCCTCATATTCCATTCAATAAAAAAGATTGCGACCATCGTAGCCCCAATCTTTCAATAATTTCTATAAAAATGCTGTAACAATGCCACCGATAACTACTAAGGCTAAGCCAAACAAGGTAAAGCCTAGTTCACGGTGTGTCTTGTGTTCATGCAAGAAGATAATGCCGCCGAGTGTGGAAATAACAACACAAAGTTGTGTAATTGTAAACGCCGTAGCGATTCCCAAAATCTTGGCTGCAATAATGTATGAAAAAGCCGCAATGCCCCATAAAATCCCAGCACTAATGTTTTTCCACGTCTTGCTTTCCACAAAGGTATGCCGGTCAACAAACAATACATAAATTACCGCTGCTAAGAATGCCCCTAACATCTGTGGTAAGAACATGGCAGTCCCATCAATGTTTAACGCCTTCGGAACCGCACTGTAAATCCAGTAACCAATTGAAGTAAGAATTAAGACGATTAACCCTTGCTTAATATGTTGGTTCTTTTCCTTCTTATCACCAACGGTAGTTAATGCTACCCCGACAATTAACAAAATAATATCGCCAAAACCAATTACCTTGCTTAAGGTACTTTGCCATTCACCAAAAACAAAAACGCCGATTAATGACGTACCAATTAATTGCAAGGCGGTTGAAATTGGCATCGTTGTGGTTACTGAAATCAAATTATATGAAGCAAATTGCCCAACTTGACCAATAACCCAACATGCCCCAGTGAACATACTGATTAAGAACATTTCGAGACTAATTGCTTGGGGATGAGCAATTAATTGAATCACAATGCCGACAATTAATGCCCCCGTGGCGGTCCCGAGAATGCCATTAGTAGGCCGGCCACCGATTTTTTTAACAATCAATGGCATGACGCCCCAGAAGATCACTGGTAATAACGCCCAGATGATTCCCATAAACGCAATCAAACCTTTCAAAATATCTTACCTAAAAAACGGTACTTATTACAAAATAATATAATTACACGCTAATGTAAATAAATTTTGGTAAGATTTATCGAAATCATCAGAACTAACGTATAGAAAAGATTGATATTAAAACTACTTATTCAATTGTTTGTATAAAAAATAACCCGTACTACCAACCACTGCCGTTGTCGCTAACGTTAGCAATAACGGTGATGGCCAGCGATGACTGACAATCTTTAACCGCCAGTGGCCGCCATGCGGTGTGGTCCCCTTTTTAACAATGTACATAACCATTACTCCTTATTAATAGACATTATTATTTTATCATTAATAAGATTAATAATGAAAATCTCACCTGGATTTGCTAGAATAATAATGAAAACACATTGAGGCAGACAAGATGATTAATTTTAACGATTTAAAACGGAGTAAAAATTCAAACATCCCGACTTGGGATGCCTTAGCATCAATTATCCTAATGATTATTGGTAACAACCAACCCTGGCAGGTAAATGACATCATGACCGCTTTGGTAAAAGCTGTTAACTTTCCCCAAGCTATTATTGATGCCACTTACCCCAATAAGCATATTAATATTATTTATAACCGCTTAAGCTGGGCCTTATCTGAACTACACAATGCTGGCTTAATTAAACGAGCACAACGTTCAACTTACCAAATTACGCCACTCGGTAAACAAGTGGCTAAACAGTATGGCCTTAAGCTTGATAGTAAAATTATCCACGCCCAACCACAGTACCAACAGCACCAAGCCGAAGTTAACCAGCGGAAAAGTAGCATTAATCCTGAACCACTCGAAGCATTAAGCCTCACCGAACAGCTTGAACAACAAGTGAATAACTTCAATAATGGCATTGCCGTTGACTTATTACACCGCATTCTCAAAGCTGATCCGGCCTTCTTTGAACGCTTGGTAGTTAAGTTGCTAGTGGCGATGGGCTACCAAGGTACTGATGGACAAGCCATCGTTACCCAACGCGCAAACGACGGTGGCATTGATGGCATTATTAACCAGGACCCACTCGGCACCCAGCGCGTCTATATTCAGGCCAAGCGTTACCAAATCGGTAATAACGTGCAACGGCCAGCGATTAATGCCTTCTTTGGCGCCATTTCGATTGAACACGCTGACCGTGGCGTCTTTATTACTACCTCAGATTTTTCGCAAGGAGCAATCGCCGCGGCTAAACAAAGCAACATCATACTCATTAACGGCCAACAACTAACGGACTTAATGCTCAAGTATCACGTTGGCGTTCAAGTCAAGGAAACTTACCAATTAATGAGTATTGACGAAGATTTTTTTGATGAATAATGAAAATGCCTTATTAATTGCAATTAATAAGGCATTTTATTTGTATTTGGGCGTCTTTTTGGTTTAAATGGGATTTGAAGGAAATAAAGGAGGAGTAAGAAATGTTCAAACATGAACCACATGAAGTTGATTTATTAATTGATAGTAATTTTACTGAAAGTGCTGACTGCAGTGCTGCCAAAACCTGGTTACATGAACACCATGTTAACTACAACATCGTTGACGTGGTAACTAACTTGATTACTGCTCAAGAAATCGAAACCTGGTTACGCCACACCGCTTTAAGTAACGATGCTTATATCAACACCACTGACGCCGAAACCCGTGACAAAGTAGCTGACATGGATCATAAACAATTAGCCAACTATTTAATTGAACACTTGGATATCATGCGGTGGCCAGTCTTACGGGTTGACCGTGATGTTATCGCCTTTGGTTTTGATGCTAGTGTTTACGCTGATAACCTCACCGATTTAAACACCGCTTACGAAAAGAAAGAAAACAAAAATAATAACATTTACTAATTAAGGAGTAATTAATATGGAAAAAGAACAACGTGTTGTCCGTTTCTTCGAATTTGCTGGCGAAGAAAACGAAAGTAATGCTTGCCGGAAAGCAAAGGAATGGTTAGATGATAACCACATTAACTATGAATTAGTTGATTTGGCTAAGAAGACCATCACCCCTGAAGAATTTGAACGGTGGATTAATGAATCTGGTTTGAAGAACCAAGAATTCATCGAACCAGGTAACGACGCCCTCCGTGATAAGACTGACGCCATGGATGTAAAAGCCTTAGCTGACTTCTTAGCATCACACCTTCATGATATTAACCAGCCAATCATTGAAATCGACCGGACAACCATCTTGTTTGGCTTTGAAGAAAGCAAGTATGCTGAACACTTAGGTGACGCTAACGAACGTTACATGAAGAATAAAGACTAATCACACTTTTCATTTATTACCTTAAAACCAGTCACTGACTGGTTTTATTTATCTATACCAAAAGGAGGAGTAATCATGAACTTACACGATTTAATTGCCACAATTATGCAACACTATCCCGATGATGAAGCCGAACGGATGGATGATCCTTACAAAGGCAACCACACCGCCGAATTATTACGTGATGGCTTGCAAACAAAGCATCCCTTGCGCCACGACATTATTAAGTAACTATGACGTTAAAGGCTCCGCTGGCCAAGGGCGTTGGTCAATCTTGCCATGGATTGGTATTCTTTGATCATGACTTATCCGACAGTCCACAACAAAGTTATTACTTGGTTTACTTGTTTAGTGACGATATGCAAAACGCCTACCTCTCACTTATCACTTAACCAAGGTTGGACCTTCTTTAAAGAACACTATACCCAACCACTCGAAACTGCTGAACAAGTTAATAACTACTGGCGCCAGCATTTAACCATTAATGATGACCGCATTACGACTAACGACATTAATCTGGTTAAAGAAAAACGTGACCGGGATGCACGGTTAGGTAATGAAATTTGTAACATCGCTAGCATTCATTATGAAAAGGACCATTTGCCAGATAACCAACAAATGATTGCCGACTTAAAAAATATGCTTAGCTTGTTTGCTGAATTAAAACAACATATGCATAACACTGACCTTGAAGCTAGCATTAATGCCATTGTGAATGATTAAAAAATAAGGTGGAATACTTTAGTATTCCACCTTATTTTTAATTGAAGTACGTCCGTAACACTTGGAAACGTTGGTCATTTTCGGGAACGTTACAAATGCTACCATATTCGCCTTCCAATTCTTCCATAACATCATAAAACATACTATCAACCGGATGGCCCTTCTTCTTGGCTCGTTTTGGTCCTTTAAAAGCGATCTTGTGCGGCTTGTTAGTATACGTATCAATGTTAAAATACTCTAATAACATCCGCTTAACTGATAACATGACGTGCTTGCGCTTCCCCTTGCACAGGGCACTGACATATACAAAATCATGTTTAATTGGTGTAAACACCTTCTTGTTAGTGTCATAGACACGCCCACAACTACTAATGTAATAATCAGAATAATGCTTAATTGGTTGCCAAAGTTCTTCCATAATAACCTACCTCTTACTCTTGTAGACTAATTGAAATAATCAGCAGATACGATAAACATCCTAAAATAGTATCAATAATAACGCCAATTTCGTTATCAATCAAATTACACCTTGTATTCATAATTATACTTTGGCACCGTTTACTTTGCCAATATAAACCCATGCCTTTAAATTTTCTTTACCATCTTAAGAATTATTATTCAAAAGTATTATATTTATCCAAATTAAAATAATAACTGTTGAATTGTTTTAATTTCGTATTACAATAAAGATGTTGTAAGTATTTATTACTTATAATCCTTCAAATTTTTTCATAAACACCTTGATAGACAGAAGCATTGCGTAATGCAGTGCTTTTGCCTTTTTATTAATGAATATGATCGAGAATCGTTGAAATCAAGCCCGTAATAATCGGAATCATTAAGTACTTGTACTTCCTCAACTCTTCTAATGACAAAATTTGCCATTCCTTATTAGTAATTGTTAGGTATGCCAAGCAACTAATTAAGAACGTGGCTAAACCTAAAATCACATCAACACTAAAATTGAAAATCTTGCCATGCACATATGTATAAATTAAATAATGTTACTACCCCAACTAACGACAATAACATAATATTAATTAATAACGTCCGGTAATCAAAGAGATTGATGTTTTCATTATCACGATAAAGCACAAAATACTGAAGGTCACAAAGAAGGTAAAAAAGGAAATGATTGTCTTAGAAAACGTCGATTTGGCAAAGATGAAAGTAATTAATTCCAGTAACGCTAACCACAGAATCACAATATTAATATACTTGTCTAAAACAAGTAACACCTTTTTATAACGAAACTTATTCGGATATATCACCAAGATTAAAAAGCATAACCCCAAATATAACAACAGCACCGACTGCAACGCATTACCCTTCACAAAGTCATCCGTAAACGGATTACTTAACCCGACCGCCGCCAAAACTACCATTAACGCCAGCGGTAACCAATAATACTGCAAATACGGTTTTAATTTTGTCATTAAACTCATCTTCATAAAAATTAACCTCATGCATCATAATTGTTAAAGGCAATTATATAACCCTTTCATCCCAACCACCCACCCTAACCCACAAAATCTACCATAATTAAAAAATAATTATGATTCTAAAAAATAACTTAAGAAATTAGTTATCATAATATTCAACTTTACGTAATGTAGATTTTGCGAAGATGATGCCAAAGCTTAGATTTAAAGAGTTTGATAATGCATGGCAAATTAAAAAGATAAAAGATATTGCTAATGTAAAAACAGGTGGAACTCCTAGTACTAAGATTTATGATTATTGGAATCCAAGTGAGATTGATTGGATGGCATCAGGTGAAATAAATAAGCGTTATATTTTTAATACTGATAAAAAAATATCTAAAAAAGGATTACAAGAATCAAGTGCAAAAATAGTTAAAAATAATTCTGTTTTAATA
>CAWUZD010000051.1:0-8310 GCA_963926925.1 uncultured Lactobacillaceae bacterium | reverse complement strand
CAAAAACATTAATCGTATAATTAAAAACGCCTGCGTTAATAACGCAGGCGTTTTATTATGCTTTAGTTAACCATACTTGTTGTGGTTGCCCATCTTCAACTGGATCAAGCACTAATGTACCATTAGAATAACGTTCACTAACGTTATAATCATGCGGATTAATTGCCAATAACCGGTCTTGTTGGGTTTGAATCATTACTAAGTCGTCATCATGTAATAAGACCGCTGTAACCACCCGGTGTGGATGCCGTTTCAATTCTCGTAAGCACACTACACCGCGTAAAGCACGGTTTGTAACGGGTACTTCACTAACAGCCATCTTCTTAAAGCCACCACGTTGGGTAACAATGCCGACAATGTCATCATCACTCATGCTTAGTAATTGACTAGCTACGCGATCATCATCTTTTAAGTTAATCAACTTAACACCATGTGACTTAGGACCAATCACTGGCACATCGTTCAAAGCAAAGCGTAAACTGTAACCCCGGTTCGTAATTACAAAGACGTTTTGTTGCGCAAGTTGGTCAGCCGGTACAAAGTTAACGTTAGTAACGACTTCATCATCTTTAATCATTTTCATGATTTGCAATGGTTTAGCATGGTAAGTCCGCCATGGTTGCACATCAGCTAATTGGGTTTGCTTAATGTAACCTAAGTTAGTTGCTAAAACAAAGTTACCAGCAGTTGCCAAGTTACTGAATGGAAAAGCACCAATCACGACTTCGTCATTAGCTAAACCAATGCTTTGTGACAAGTGTTCACCCATGTCTTTCCACTTAACATCACTAATTTCATGAACCGGTCGGTAAATTAAGTGACCCTTATTAGTAACTAAGTACAAGTGATCAAGGGTTTGTAATTGGTCTTGGAAAATAACATGGTCATTTTCACGAAGGTTATCTTTTTCAGCAGAAGCTTGGTAAGAACGTAAGCTACTCCGTTTCAAGTAACCATCATGCGTTACTTGGACCATGACAGTTTCATTCGTTACCATAACACTTGTATCAATGTGTAAGTTAGCTACTTTATCTTCAATCGTTGTTAACCGTGGTGTTGCATACTTCTTCTTAATCGCCCGTAATTCAGTCTTAATTACCTTAGCTAATTCATGATCATCATCAAGAATTTGGTGATAATGAGCAATTTCCTTATCCAAGTCAGCTGATTCTTTCCGTAACGCATCAATATCAGCATTCGTTAACCGATATAATTGCAAGTTAACAATTGATTCGGCTTGTTTTTCAGTAAAATCATAGGCTTTTACCAAGTTTTTCTTCGCATCTGTCTTGTTCTTACTACCACGAATTGTTTTAATAACTTGGTCAAGAATTGACAATGCCTTAATTAAGCCATCAACAATGTGTTGACGGCTTTGGGCCTTATGCAAATCAAACTGCGTCCGTTTCGTAATTACATCACGACGGTGTGCTAAGTAGGCTTGCAAAATTGGTAATAAGCCCATTTGCTTAGGTTGCATATCCGCAATGGCTACCATGTTGAAGCTATAACTAACTTGTAATTCGGTATTCTTAAATAAGTAATTCAAAATACCTTCAGCATTCGCATCACGTTTCAAATCAATCGCAATCGCTAAACCAAAACGGTCACTTTCATCACGAACTTCCGCAATACCATCAACTTTCTTAGTTAAGCGCAATTCATCAATTTTCTTAACTAGTAAGGCCTTATTAACTTCGTATGGTAATTCGGTAATCATGATTTGTTGACGATGACCGCGCATATCCTTAATTTGTGTTTTCGCACGCAATACGACCTTGCCACGCCCAGTTTGATAAGCTTCTTTAATACCGTCAATCCCTTGTAAAATGCCGCCAGTTGGAAAATCAGGACCCTTAATAAACTTCGTTAAATCAGCTAACGTTGCGTCAGGATGATCAATTAAGTAAATTGTCCCATCAATGACTTCACCTAAGTTATGGGGTGGAATTTCAGTTGCATAACCAGCAGAAATTCCGGTTGCCCCATTAACTAGTAAGTTAGGAAAGGCTGATGGCAATACCGTTGGTTCTTCTTCAGTATCATCGAAGTTAAGGACCATTTTGACGGTCTTTTTGTCAATATCAGCTAATAATTCACCGGCAATTTGGCTTAACCGTGCTTCGGTATAACGCATTGCGGCTGGTGGATCACCGTCCATTGAACCATTGTTCCCGTGCATTTCAATTAATGGAGCACGTAATTTCCAACTTTGGCTTAACCGCACCATCGCATCATAAATTGAACTATCACCATGAGGGTGAAAATTACCCATCACATTACCAACAGACTTAGCTGACTTCCGAAATGGTTTGTTATAAGTATTACCATCAAGCATCATGGCGTATAAAATGCGCCGTTGTACTGGTTTCAAACCATCGCGGACATCAGGTAATGCTCGTTCTTGGATAATGTATTTAGAATAACGGCCGAAACGATCGCCCATTACTTCTTCAAGTGATAATTCTTGAATATTACCTTTTGTATCAACCAATTAAATATCACTCGCTTTTCTTAGTTTGTTTATTAATCAATTCCACACCAACTGATGCGCCGTTATGGTTATCAGTCTTCGTTTCTAAAATACTACCTTCATCAGCCATCGTGAACTTCACGTGTTTTTCAATCCATTCACGCCGTGGCGCAACTTTATCACCCATTAAGGTTGTTACGCGCCGTTCGGCTAAGGCAGCATCATCAATCCGTACCCGAATTAATGTCCGGGTAGCAGGATTCATAGTTGTTTCCCACAATTGGTCAGCGTTCATTTCGCCAAGGCCCTTAAACCGTTGCAAGGTAAAACCTTTACCAAAGGCTTTGGTTTCAGCTGCCAATTCTTCATCAGTCCATGCATAAGCAACTTGGGTTTTCGCACCACTACCTTTTTGCAACTTATACAAAGGTGGTAACGCAATATAAACCTTACCTGCTTCAATTAATGGCCGCATGTAACGATAGAAGAAGGTTAATAATAAGATTTGAATGTGGGCACCATCAGTATCCGCATCGGTCATAATGATAATCTTATCGTAATTACTATCTTCAACTTTGAAATCAGCGCCAACACCAGCACCGACAGTGTAGATAATGGTGTTAATTTCTTCATTCTTAGTGATTTCTTCTAACTTAGCTTTTTGGGTATTCAAAACCTTGCCACGCAATGGCAAAATAGCTTGAAACTTCCGGTCACGACCTTGTTTAGCAGAACCACCAGCAGAATCACCTTCGACAAGGTAAAGTTCATTCTTAGTTGGATTCTTTGATTGTGCTGGTGTTAATTTACCAGAAAGTAAGCCTTCAGACTTCTTCTTGCGCTTACCAGAACGACTAGCTTCACGCGCTCTACGCGCTGCTTCACGTGCTTCGCGGGCCTTTAATGCCTTACGTACTAGCATTTGCGCTGTTTCGCCTTGTTCTAACAAGTAGAAACTCAATTGTTCATAGATAACCGCATCAACGGCTGTCCGGGCTTGTGGTGTGCCTAATTTACCCTTAGTTTGACCTTCAAATTGCAAAATTTCTTCAGGAATGTGCACTGACAAAACTGCACTTAATCCTTCACGAACATCAGAGCCGTCCAAGTTCTTGGCATGTTCTTTTAATAACTTAACTTTCCGTGCATAGTCATTAAAAGCCCGTGTTAATGCTGAACGCATCCCGACTTCATGGCTACCACCATCACCAGTCCGCACGTTATTAACAAATGAAATCGTGTTTTCAGAATAACCATCGTTATATTGGGCGGCGAATTCAACTTGAATGCCATCCTTTTCGCCTTCAAAGTACATGATGTCACTCAATGTATCCTTACCTTCATTAAGGTAAGCCACAAATGATTGAATCCCATCTTCAAACAAGAATTCATCATGCCGTTGTGTTCGTTCATCTGTTAACACAAACTTAACGCCTTTAAGTAAGAAGGCTGATTCCCGTAACCGTTCGGCTAAGGTATCATAATTAAACTTAGTTGTTTGGAAAATACTTGGATCAGGTTTAAAGGAAATCGTGGTGCCATCATGTTCCTTGGTTGGGCCAAGGTCTTTCAAAGTACCAACGGGATGACCACCATTTTCAAACCGTTCTTCAAAAGCTTCGCCATCACGAACAACATGGGCAACCATCCAAGTCGATAACGCATTAACAACACTGGAACCAACGCCGTGTAAACCACCAGAAGTTTTGTAAGTATCTTGTGTAAACTTACCACCAGCATGTAACACTGTTAAAATAACTTCAATGGTCGGAATACCAGACGCATGCATTCCTGTTGGCATACCACGGCCAAAGTCACGAACCGTAATACTATTATCATCATGAATTGTGACGTCAATTTCTTTACCAAAGCCGGCTAATGCTTCATCAACCGCATTATCAACAATTTCATAAACTAAATGATGTAAGCCCCGGCTATCAGTTGAACCGATATACATCCCCGGACGCTTACGAACTGCTTCAAGGCCTTCAAGCACTTGAATCGAAGAATCATCGTAAGTATTTTGTTTCTTTGTCATTTTTACACCTCAACTTCAGCTTTGCAGTTTCGCTCCGTTCATAAGTTAAGCTCCCTAATATTAAGACATT
Organism: uncultured Lactobacillaceae bacterium; assembly: GCA_963926925.1. Classification (GTDB taxonomy): domain Bacteria; phylum Bacillota; class Bacilli; order Lactobacillales; family Lactobacillaceae; genus Paralactobacillus_A. Next base: position 3,729 of record CAWUZD010000051.1, on the reverse strand, counting down.
TCATTTCAACTGTCAAAATATGATACAATTGCAGAAGTACATTATATCGCTAAGGAGCATTAATGGTGAGAATACTTGAATTTATTTTAATGTTAATTGCTGCCTACTTAATTGGGTCAATTCCTTCTGGCGTAATTGTCGGTAAATTATTAAAACATAAAGATTTACGTAAATATGGCAGTCATAACATCGGTACAACAAATGCCTTTCGGGTGTTAGGACCATTACCAGGCGTGATTGTCTTAGCAATGGATATTTTAAAAGGAACATTAGCAGCGAGTTTGCCAATCATGTTGCATTATCCACAACACTGGTTAGTGTTAATTGTTGGTTTGTTTGCTGTCTTTGGCCATACTTGTTCGATCTTTATTCATTTCCAAGGTGGCAAGGCGGTGGCAACAAGTGCGGGCATTGTCCTAGCTTATAATCCGTTGTTTTTCTTAGTTGCCGCTGCCGTATTCGTCACAATTTTGTTATTAACAAGTACGGCTAGTTTGGCCAGTTTGCTAGGAATGATTATTATTACAATCATTTCATTATTCTTCCATGACTGGTTATTAACAGCCGTTGCCGTCTTACTAACATTGTTCTTCTTCTACCGGCACCATGATAATCTCAAACGTTTAAAAGCTGGTAAGGAAAACATGTTACCATTTGGTTTAGCTTATTACTTACGCAAAAAACATCAGCAAAAGTAAAAAAATAGCCTGAAAATTGGCATTACCAAATTTTCAGGCTATTTTTGTAATTACGATTATAAAATGTATTGGCTTAAATCTTTATTAGCAGCAATACTATCAATTTTGTCATAAACATATTGTTCAGTGATAGTAACTTCACCCATTTGCATATCAGGACCTTCATAAAGCACATCATCAAGCAATTTTTCAAGAATAGTTGCTAAACGCCGTGCCCCAATATTTTCAGTGTTATGGTTAACATCATAAGCAAGTTGGGCAATAGCTTCGATTGCTTCCTTGGTAAAGACTAACTTCACGCCATCAGTGCCAATCAAGGCAATGTATTGCTTAGTTAAAGCATTCTTTGGTTCAGTAAGAATCCGCACAAAGTCATCCTTAGTTAAGTCATTCAATTCAACTCGAATTGGGAAACGACCTTGTAATTCAGCAATCAAATCAGATGGTTTAGCTTCAGCAAACGCACCAGCACCAATGAATAAAATGTGATCAGTGCTTACCATGCCATACTTGGTATTAACTTGTGAACCTTCAACGATTGGCAAGATATCACGTTGCACACCTTCACGGGAAACTTCGCCACTTTGCTTTTTATTACCAGCAGCAATTTTATCAATTTCATCAATGAAGATAATGCCAGTGTTTTCAGCCCGTTCAATGGCATCATGGTAAATATCTGCATGGTTTACTAACTTATCTGATTCTTCACGAATAAAGTATTCACGGGCTTCCTTAACAGTCATAGTCCGTTCAACTTTCTTCTTTGGCATGATTTGGTTCAAAGTATCACTCAAATCAATTCCCATTTGGCCATACATGTCATTCAAACCACCAAGTGATTTCTTTTGATCATCAACTTGGACCGTTACTTCACGATCATCTAATAACCCTTGGTCTAATTGTTCCTTCACACTTAAACGTTGGTTACGAATATCATCAGTAACTTCTTCATCGTTTTGGTTATTACTATTGTTATTATTACCTTGCAAAGCACTAAACATGTTCATCATTTCTTGCATTGGATTAGTGTTTTGTTCACGTTTAATTCCAGGTACTAATAATTTTACCAAACGCTTGTCAGCAGCAGCGGCAGCCCGCGACCGTACTTTCTTGAAGGCTTCGTCTTCTTCCATTTGGACAGCAACATCAACCAAGTCACGTACCATTGATTCAACGTCACGACCAACATAACCAACTTCCGTAAACTTAGTTGCTTCAACTTTAACAAATGGGGCATCAACGGTTTTAGCTAACCGCCGGGCAATTTCAGTTTTACCAACCCCAGTTGGTCCAATCATCAAAAGGTTCTTAGGTGAAATATCTTGTTGCCACTCTGTTGATAATTGTAAACGCCGGTAACGGTTATATAAAGCAACGGCAACCGCGCGCTTGGCTTCATCTTGACCAACTACAAACCGGTCTAATTCCGCTACAATTTGCTTTGGTGTCTTATTTACTAATTCAACCATGATTAATCACCCTTCAATTATAAAGCTTTCGTAATAATATTATGGTTAGTGAAAATATCAATGCCAGCGGCAATATCAATTGCATCATGGGCAATGTCAGCGGCTGACATATCAGGTGCATGATGAATCATTGCAATCGCAGCTGCTTGCGCAAAGTTACCACCAGAACCAATTGCAACGACATCATCATCAGGATCAATCACTTCACCTGATCCCGAAACAACTAATAAATCCTTTTGATTCATTACAATCATCATTGCTTCCAACTTTTGTAAAGCCGGATCCTTCCGCCAGTCTTGTGCTAATTCAACAGCAGCCCGCCGTAATTCACCAGAATAGTGTTCAAGTTTCTTTTCAAACCAGTCTTGTAAAGTAATGGCATCAGCTACGCCACCAGCAAAGCCAACAATAACTTGATCATGATAAATTGCACGCACCTTGTGTGCATTACCTTTCATAATTACTTTTTCGCCTAAAGTTACTTGGCCATCCCCAGCAATGGCGGTATGACCATTATGACGAACAGCACAAATGGTTGTCATAAGATTAACTCCTTTTATTTATTATTTTGCCCTTGGAAAATGATTACGATAATCCTTTTGCAAGTGCTCCATGGTTACATGGGTATAAATCTGCGTTGTTGATAGACTGCTATGGCCTAATAGTTCTTGTACCGTCCGCAAATCAGCATCATGGTTCAACATCTGTGTAGCAAACGTGTGCCGCAACATGTGCGGATGAATATTAGCCGTCAAATCAGTCTTTTTAATAATTTGCTTAAGAATATATTCTATTCCCGTACTTGTCAATGGTTCACCAAGATGATTTACAAAAACAACATCATGTTGATGATTTCTTAATAATTTAGGCCGCCCATCTTGCAAGTAACGTTGTAATGCTCGTAAAGCATACTGACCAAAGGAAACATAACGGTCCTTGTCACCTTTACCATGAATTAGCATTACTTTTAAATCAAAATCGATTTGTTCTAATGTCAAATTAACGCATTCACTGACCCGAATCCCCGTCGCATACAATACTTCGATTAAAGCCTGATTCCGTTGTGCTAAAGGACTATCACCACTAGCTGCCGCAATGAGCGTTTCCATTTCTTTTTCATAGAAAAATTCCGGCAACCGTTTGGGTTTCTTCTTAAGTTCCACATTAATAAACGGGTTATCCTTTACGTACTCATTACGTACTAAAAAATTATAAAAAGCACGTAAACTAGAAACCTTCCGCGCCACTGAACTACGGGCTAATTGCTTTTCATCCAGGTATGTTAAGTAAGCTTCAATATCATTAAAACTAACTTCTGCAAAGTGATGAAAGTCATTATTAGTATTCATAAAATTAATGAATTCATGAATATCATCCGCATAGGCTTGTTTCGTCTTTAACGAATAGTGCCGATCAGCAATCAAATACTGTAAATACTTATCTAACCATGTTAATTCAGGCATAACACGCCCTCCTAATGTAATTAATGTATCACAAAACATTAATGGAAACAAAAAATAATAGCGGTCAAATCCGTTGATTTAACCGCTATTATGCTATTT
>CAWUZD010000050.1:0-7440 GCA_963926925.1 uncultured Lactobacillaceae bacterium | reverse complement strand
GGCGGGGCATGGCACAAGATAATAAGAAGGAAGCACCAATTACAATGGGCTTTGCACCTGATGCTGAATTTCCATTAATTTATGCTGAAAAAGGTTTGGAACAAGCTTACTTAGTAGGCCCAGGTAGTGATGAATTACATCTTGAACTTAAGAATGCATTCAACATTGTTCCAGCTGAAGCTCCATATGCTGGTCCTAAATTGGATGAAGTTAAGAAGGCTTTAGACGAATTCGGCTTTGAATACAAAGATGAAGGTGACAAGATTGTTGTTTTAGGTAAAGCTGTTCATGCTATGAAAGCACCTGAAGGTACTAATGCAGTTTTACGTTTAGCAATGGCACTTGATAAAGTATTCCCAGGAATTCCTGCTTTAGACTTTATTGGTAAATGCTTCAAAGAAGACGCTACTGGTAAAAATGTTTTAGGCGATGTTGCTGACGAAGCATCAGGTCACTTAACATTTAATATCTCTAGCTTAGAAATTAATGATAAAGAAAGTCGTATGCAAATTGACCTTCGTGTTCCCGTAACAATTGATCATGATGCTTTAATCAAGAAGTTAGATGATAAAGCACATGAATATGGCTTACATTATGAAAAATTTGACTATGTTGCTCCTTTATACGTACCTAAAGACAGCGAATTAGTTAAGAAATTAATGAAAGTTTACCAAGATGCTACTGGCGATATGAAATCACAACCAGCTGTTTCTGGTGGTGCAACATTGGCACGGACAATGCATCAATGTGTTGCTTTTGGCGCAATGTTACCAGGAACCAAAGACTTAATGCATCAAAATGATGAAGCATGGAGCCTTGATGATTTCTACAAGGTAATGAGCATTTATGCAGATGCTGTTAAAGCATTATGCAGTGATGCTAAATAATTAAGTTAATTAGTTAACAAGAAAGTGCACTAGTTAAAAACTAGTGCACTTTTTATTTTTAAATAAAAAAGAAAAAGAAATGTCCACTTAATGAAAGTAACATTATAATAATACCAATAATAATTGTGATCCAAATTGTAGATGTATTTTTGGCATTATTAGCAACCATCACAATCACAATAATAATGAAAATGAATTCTAATAATGCTAATATTTTGGTGAATGGCAATTTTATTTCTCCTTTGCGATTTAGCATCACTAATAAAATTATATATTAATAATAACAATTATTTGGAGCGTGTTATGCAAATTACATGGCAACAACAAAATGATCAACAACTAACGGTTAAACAATTTTTGAAGCGACATTATATTAGTCAACGAATGATGAAACAATTGAAATATCATGGTCAGATTTTATTAAACAAGCAACATACTTTACTGAGCAAAGTTGTTAAGTATCATGACTATGTAACGGTAACATTGCTTGATGAAGTACTTCAACCCTTAGTAGCTGATGAGACACCGCTTAATGTTATTTATGAAGATAGTAATTGGTTAGTTATTAATAAATCAGCTGGTATTAGTAGCGTTCCAGGACCAAGTAATCGGACTACGACATTAGCTAATCGCATTCGTGGTCATTTATTAAGAGAAGGTAATGATGCCATTGCCCATTTAGTAACGCGGCTTGATTATGATACTAGTGGCATTGTTTTAGCTGCTAAGAATCGGTTAGTGCATAGTTTGGTACAACCGCAAATTGAACATCACCGTTTTCAAAAAGAATATTTGGCAGTAGTTGGTGGCATTATTCAAAGGGATGAAGGGATGATTAATGCGCCAATTGGTCGCGTTGGTGATAGTCCCCGGCGTGAAGTTACGGAAAATGGGCAAAGTGCACAAACTAAGTACCAAGTTTTACAACGCTTTGATAATGCTACTTTAGTTAAAGTGCAGTTAATCACTGGCCGAACTCACCAAATTCGGGTTCATTTTACCTATTTGGGACATCCCCTAGTCGGTGATCAACTTTATGGTGGCAATATGAATTTAGGAATTATGCGGCAAGCATTGCATGCTTGGCAATTAACTTTTTATGATCCAGTAGTTGAAGTTGAACGTCATTTTGAAGCGTCATTACCGCAAGATTTACAAACATTACTGAAAAAATTATCAAAAAAGGATGGTAATAATTAATTATTACCATCCTTTTTAAATTAATTTATTAATTTTAATTATAAAGTTGCATCTAACCATTCAATGGCAAGGTCGAACCAATGAGCAACGTGGGGAATAATACTACTTGGATCAGCAGCAGTTTGTTTGTTAGCTAATGCTAAACCATGATGACCATGTCTGAATAAATGAAATTCAACAGGAACATGATGATTATTTAAAGCATCAACGTACATAACACTGTTACGTGAAGGAACGACATTATCATCAGTTGTTGTCCATACAAAGGTTGGTGCATTTTGATCAGTTACTAATTTTTCAGCAGCGTATTCTTCAGGATCTGGTGTTAATTGCTTTAATGCTTCAGCATCCTTTGGCCAACCAGCTTGAAGATCAATTACTGGATAACCTAAAACAACAGCATTAGGTTTTAATTCATCAGCACTAGCTTGGGCAGCTTTTTGTAACCAATCACGATACCAACTGCCATTATAAACAGAAACGATGTTACCACCAACAGAATAACCATATAAGACAATTTTATTTAAATCAACATGCCATACATTGCTATTTCTTCTTACTGTCTTAACAGCATCAGCTAAATCAATCATTGGTGCTGGTAATAATGGTTGTTGATCGCTAACGAAATGATATTTAACAAAAAATGCTTGATAACCTTGGTTATAGAAAGCCATTGCAATTGTTTCAGCTTGGTGTTCAGGAATTTTCTTGTAAGCACCACCTGGAGTAATAATAATTGCAGGATATTCATCAACGTTAATTTCAGGATTTACATCATGTAAGTAACCTTGAAGATATGCTTTGGCATTATCAGAATTTTCATTTTGTAAAGGTAAATATTCTTTAATAATTTGCATCTTTTGTTCCTTCCTTTTAATAATTACAATCTATTACTAATTATAGTCTTTTTATAGATTAAATCGAAATATTAGCCTAAAAATAGTTCTTACATATCATTATCGGGAATGTTACAATTTACATAGGAAGAGATAAGGAGTGAAAACACAAATAGATTACAATAAAGTTTATGCTAAACAATTAGCTTATTTGGAACAATCACCTGATTATACGATTTTGTCATATATGAATAAACCTTTTAAAGCAGGCGAAAAAATTAGTCAATATGTTGTCTACACAGACTTTAAACCACAAGTTGATTCAATTAAATGTTATTCTATTTTTGTTTATTCACCATTTGCAAATGTTAATAAGCAGGGTTATCCAAAAGCTAATTTTCAATCACAACTTTTATTTGAAACAAATGTGTGGGAGAAAAAGTTACATCTAACATTATTGGAAACGTTGGGTTCAGAAAGTCATTTAGCTTTTTATGATTTTCAGAATATGGGTTTAGCGCAAATTGCATTACGTTCATTTATTAATTTAGCTGTTCGTAATGAATACCGATTAATTGAAGGCAATATTACAACTTTTGATGTAACTAGTTTTGATAAAATAAAACATATTTTAAATAAAGAAAAATTTGTCGTAAATGCTAATGATAATAATTATACCGGCGAATTTTTCAAAGAGTTATAAAAAATACCGTGAGTTAAAAACTCACGGTATTTTACTTTAATAGTTTAATTATTATGATGTTCACGATCTAATTTAGCTAATTCGTCATCAATCATTTTAATAACTGCTTTACGGGCATCAAGATCATCAACAAAATCATATTTATCACCATCAATTTGGATTTTAGGACTTTCGTCATAATCTTGATACCATTTAGCATAACGATTATTTAGTTCTTTGTAGTAATCATATAAAGTTGGGTCTTGGTCAATTTGTTCATAATCACGACCACGCTTTTTAATCCGTTCCAGCATTGTTGGAAATGAAACCTTAATGTGAACTAATAAGTCAGGCCGCTTTTTATGAGCAGCATATGGTAATTCTTCCATCATATTATGTAACAAATTATCATAAACACGTACTTCAGTTGGTGTTGCCCGGCCGAGGTCAGCGTTTAAATGAAAAAGTAAGGAGTCTTCAAAGATAGACCGATCTAAAACATTGTTATCATTAGAGTAAGCTTTCTTGATGCTTTCAAATCGTTTATTTAAGAAGTAAATTTGTAATAAGAAAGCGTATTTTTTAGGATCTTTATAAAATAATGGTAATACTTCATTATCATCAACTGATTCATAATATGGTTCAGTATGTAAATGTTCTGAAATAAGTTTAGTTAAACTGGTTTTTCCAGCTCCAATGGTTCCGGCTAAAACGATCAAAGTCATCAAACTCCCTCTCTTATTAATTTGTTGCTTTTTCATACCATTTATTGTATACATTTCAATAAATGGTCCCATATTTTGTGCATTGTAATCACGTATGCAAGTATTTATTTTACACTTTTTAATCAAAAAATGAAAATGATTTTTAAATTTGTGCTATCTTTATCTTAGAATGAAGGAGAAAACAATGGACGCAAATGATTTAGATAATTTAACTATTTTAATTTTGGCCTTAGATCAAATTAAAGGTGTTGGTCCACAAACAGTTTTGAAAGTATTTAATCAAGTACGTGAACCACAACGGCTTTTAACTGATTTTGGTCGTTTTCATATGATTAATATTCCTGTCTTTAAGCGGATTTTACGGGCAGGTCAATTTAATCAACAACAATGGCAAGAAGATATTATTCAAGCCCATGAAATTTTTGATAAAACACGGGCAGCTGGTATTGATTTGATTAATTACCAAATGCCTGATTATCCACAAAACATGGTTGTTTTAAAGAGTTTTCCATTAATTATTTATACAAAAGGTAATCGTGCTTTATTAAATGAACCAAGTGTTGGCTTTATTGGCACACGGCGGCCAACTACTTTAGGGGCTAAGATGGCTGAACATATTGCTGCACAATTTGCCAAAAATGGTTACGTTATTGTTAGTGGTTTATCAATCGGTACTAATACTGCTGCTCATAAAGGTGCTTTGGAAACTACTGGTAAGACGATTGCGATTGTTGGTCATAGTCTTGAACAACCAATTTATCCTAAAGAAAATACTGCTTTAGCTGAAGAAATCTTGGCTAAAGGTGGTTTGATTATGTCACCATTCCGTTATGGCACAATTGTTAGAAGACAATTTTTAGCTGCACGGGATGAATGGGAAAGCGGTATTAGTGATGGTTTGGTTGTTATTGAAACTGACCAAAACGGTAAAACTGAACTAGCTTTACAACATGCTTTTAAACAAAACCGTCCTGTTGCGATGTTGGATCATAGTCAATGTGATCAAATTGATGATCCAATGCAAATTGAACAAGCAATTGGTAACCAAAAGTATATTCAAACCCAACAAGCCTTTCCTTTATGGAGTAAGGAGAGCTTAAAGAAGTTTGAAGAAATTATGGCACATGATCGGCAACGGCGTATGCTTTTGAATAAGCGTTCTCGTGGTGTGCATCGTATTAGTTCACAAAACTTATCACTTTTCTAAAATAAAGTAAAAGTGAAATTTGCATTTTTAGCATAAAGAGAGTATTTTTAACTTAATTAATATTTGATAAACACGTGATGAAATGCTTTAGAACTATTTTTTCAGAGACACAGTGGTTGGTGTGAACTGTGAGTTTTAGTTCGTTCCAGCATGATAGTGGGCAATGATGAATTGCACGGTAAAGTAGCCGTTATTACTAATGAGCGTAGTTATTTTAATTAATAACTAAACTTGGGTGGTACCGCGAACTTGAAGCCTTTCGTCCCAATTGTGGGCAAAGGCTTTTATTTTTTTATGGGGTGATAAAATGTTAGACCTTAAATTAATTCGTAAAAAACCTGAATGGGTTAAGGAACGGTTAGCAACACGTCAAATTCCTGGTGAAGAAATTGATCAATTATTACAATTAGACCAACAACGGCGTGATCTTACTGTTAAAAGTGAAAATTTAAAAAAGGAACGGAATGATGTATCAGCTAAAATTGCGCAAATGAAGCGGAATCATGAAGATGCTGACGCACAAATTGCACAAATGAAGCAAGTTGGTCAAGAAATTAAAGAATTAGATGAAAAACTTGCTAAAACAACTGATGATTTAAATTACATCTTAATTCGTCTTCCTAATATTCCAGATGAATCTGTTCCTGTTGGTAGTGATGAAAGTGCTGCACGTGAAGAAAGAAAATGGGGCACAATTCCTGATTTTAAATTTAAACCACAAGCACATTGGGATTTAGGTGAAGAATTAGGAATTTTAGATTGGCAACGTGCTGCTAAAGTATCAGGTAGTCGGTTTGTTTATTACTTAGGTTTAGGTGCACGTTTGGAACGTGCCGTATATAACTTTATGTTAGATGAACACCGTAAAGATGGTTATACTGAAGTAATTCCACCTTACTTAGTAAATGCGGAATCAATGTTTGGTACTGGTCAATTTCCTAAGTTTACCGAAGATGTTTATACAATTATTAATACTGATGAAAAACCATTAACATTAATTCCAACAGCTGAAGTACCTTTAGTTAACTTCTATCGTGATGAAATTTTGGATGGTTCACAATTACCAATTAATTTGACAGCGTTAACACCTTCATTCCGTTCTGAAGCTGGTAGTGCTGGTCGTGATACCCGTGGATTAATCAGAATGCATCAATTTAATAAAGTTGAAATGGTTAAGTTTACTAAGCCTGAAGATTCATGGGATGAATTAGAAAAACTTACTCATAATGCTGAAAACATTTTGCAAAAATTAAACCTTCCATATCATGTCATTACTTTAGCTAGTGGGGATGCAAGTTTCACATCTGCGAAAACATATGACTTGGAAGTATGGATGCCTGCGCAAAATTGCTACCGTGAAATTTCAAGTTGTTCTAACTGCACGGATTTCCAAGCACGGCGCGCTCATATTCGTTATCGTGATGAAGATGGAAAGACTAAGTTATTACACACTTTGAATGGATCGGGTTTAGCTGTAGGTAGAACAGTAGCTGCTATTTTGGAAAATTACCAAAATGAAGATGGTAGTGTAACAATTCCTGATGTATTGGTTCCATACATGGATGGTGTTACTAAGATTACTAAAGATTAATTTGAAAAAGACTAATAAGTTAACTTATTAGTCTTTTTTATTTTATATTTATAAAAATGTTGACTGTATAAAAATCAGTGTTATAATAATTTTTGCTGTTAAGAAAAGATAAAATAAAATTGATTCTTACTACTGACAGTTTTCCTTAAAAGTTTTATATTAATTAAGTTGTTTGAAGTTGATAAAACTTTAAAAAAAGATATTGCTTTTTGAATTAGCATTTGATATAATAATAAATGTTGGTAGTCCTTTGAAAACTAAACAAAGTTTCGCAAGATGTGTAGGGTTTATAACGAAAGTTATAACGAATGA
>CAWUZD010000049.1:0-14607 GCA_963926925.1 uncultured Lactobacillaceae bacterium | reverse complement strand
ACTTAAAGGAGATAAATTTTATGGTTGATGCTGGATTATTAACGGAATTACATGAACGTTATGGTATTACTTTTCATAATCCTGCCTTACTAGATGAAGCATTTACACATTCATCTTATGCTAATGAACATCAAGATTTAGGTATTCATGATAATGAACGGCTTGAGTTTTTGGGCGATGCTGTTTTGGAATTAACAGTATCTGATTACCTTTATCGTAAGTATCCAGAATTACCGGAAGGCAAATTAACACGGATGCGTGCTGAAATTGTCCAAACCCGTAGTTTTAGTGCTTTTGCTAAGGACGCTAATTTTGATAAATATATTAAACTTGGCCATGGTGAAGAAAAATCAGGTGCGCGGCAACGGGCAACATTACTAGAAGATTTATTTGAAGCATTTAATGGTGCTTTATATTTGGATCAAGGTAAAGATGCAGTTGTTAAATTCTTATCACAAACAGTCTTTCCTAAGATTGATTCCGGCGTTTTCTTAACAATCATGGATTACAAGACCCGTTTACAAGAATATTTGCAACAAAATGGTGCTGTTGATATTTCTTATAATCTTTTAGATGAAAGTGGTGCGGCTAATCAGCGTGAATTTACTGTTTCGGTAACTGCTAATGGTGAACTATTAGGTGAAGGAAAAGGAACTAGTAAAAAGGCTGCTGAACAGGCTGCTGCTGAACAAGCACTTAAAAAATTAAATGTTCTCTAATTAATTATTGAAAAGATACTGATTTATCAGTATCTTTTTTCATTTGGTATGTAAAATTATTTTCATAGACGGTATAATAAAAATTACTAGATTCTATTAATGGAGGCAGTTGCATGCATTTACGCTCACTAACATTAAACGGTTTTAAATCCTTTGCTGATAAAACAACCATTGATTTTGTTAATGGCATTACTGGCATAGTGGGTCCTAATGGTAGTGGTAAGTCTAATATTACTGAAGCTATTCGTTGGGTAATGGGTGAACAATCCGCCAAAAGTTTACGTGGTACCCATATGACCGATATTATTTTTGCAGGCACTGCCTTACGACCACCATTAAACCGGGCGGATGTAACAATTCGCTTTGATAATAGTGATCATTATTTAAAAAATGCTAGTGAACAACTAGAAATAACACGGAGTTTTTTACGTGATGGTACTAGTGAATTTAAAATTAATCAGCGTATTTGTCGTTTAAAAGACATCACTGATTTATTTATGGATTCTGGTTTAGGTCGCGATTCATTTTCAATTATTTCACAGGGGCGTGTTGAAGCAATTTTTAACAGTAAACCTGAAGACCGGCGTAGCATTATTGAAGCAGCTGCGGGGGTTTTGAAGTATAAGGTTAAAAAGAAACAAGCCCAAAAGGAATTAGAACAAACTGAAGATAATTTAAACCGTGTTTTAGACATTATTCATGAATTAAAGGGACAGTTAGAACCTTTGCAACAGCAAAGTAGTATTGCTAAGGACTATTTGGCGCAAAAAAAGCAATACGATGATTTTTATCAACAACTATTAGTTAAAGAAATTACTAAATTAGCAGCGCAACAACAAACAGCACAACAACATGCAAAAACGTTGCTGACATCATTGCAAACTATTGAAACACGTTTGCATACTACCCAACAACAATTAGATGAAAAAACCAAACAGCAGCAAACCTTAACTACTACACTTGATGAACAAAATCAACAATTGTTGGCAGCAACGAAGCAATTACAAATTTTGAAAGGTGCTGAACAAGTTGCTAATGAACGGCAAAGTAACCAACAAACTAATTTAGCTGAATTAAATACCCAATTAACAGCAGTTAAAACGCAATTAACGCAAAATAATCATCAACTAACAGCGACGAAAGCGCAACAACAGCAACAACAAAACTTGGTGACCCAATTTGCACAACAAATTGCTGATTTAACTAAACAAGCTGGAACCAGTAAAGCTGATTTAAAGCAAACATTAAATACTTTACAAGATGAATACGTTGATTTGTTACAACAGCAAACTAGTAATCGTAATGATTTGCATTATGCCGAACAGCAATTACAACAAACGCAACAACGTGATCAGCGTCATCAAGCTCAACAAGCACAATTACAGCAACAAATTAATGATGCTGATGTTAAAACAACAACATTAGCCAATCAACAACAAACTTTGCATACTAAGTTGCAACAGCAGCAACAACAATTGCAACAGTTGCAACAACAGCAACAACAATTACAAGCTCAACATGCGCAAGCTGAAAAGGCTTGGTATCAAGCATTAAATATTTTTCAACAAGTTAAAACGCGTAAAAATACCTTGCAAGAAGCAGTTACTGACCATACTGGTTTTTATCAAGGTGTTAAGGCAGTTTTGGATTATCAATCACAAAACCATGGTATTAAGGGAGCCGTTGCTGAATTAATTCAAGTAGCGCCACAATACCAAACAGCGCTTGAAACGGTTTTAGGTTCACAATTGCAATATGTTGTTACTGATACTGCCCAAACGGCCCAACAAGTTATTACTTATCTAAAACAAAATCACTTAGGACGGGCCACATTTTTGCCATTAGCAGTAATGAAACCACGCTTATTGCCAACTAATGTTTTAGCGACGTTACAACAAGCACATGGCTTTATTAATGTGGCGGCTAAATTAGTTACGAATGATACTAATTATCAAAACATCGTTGATTATTTGTTGGGTAACACGATTGTGGTTGATAATTTAACGACTGCTAATGTTATTGCAAAGTCATTACAATATCACTATCGCATTGTTACTTTAGAAGGTGATTTAATTAATCCTGGTGGGGCAATGACAGGTGGTCAAGTTGGTCATCATAGTAATTTATTATCACGGCAACATGAATTGCAAACCTTGGCTGATCAAGTTAAACAAATGCAAGTAAAACTTGATGATAAACAAGCACATATTCTTGAATTGCAACAAACCCAACAACAAAATGATGAACAAATTGCTAAAATTAAGCAACAAGTTACTGAATCAACTGCTTCATACCAATTAGTTCATGAAGATTGGCAAAAGCATCATTTGCAATTGCAACAATTACAACAACAATTACAAGCTAACCAATTTAGTAATCAAAAAGATAGTGATGAACAACAATCACTTTTAACTAAAATTACTAAATTTAAGCAGCAAGCAACGACTTTCGATGAGCAATTGCAACAAATTGATGCGCGTGTTAATGAAATTAAACATAACTTGCATTCATTTAATGAACAGCAACAACAGATTAGTAAGCAATTAACGACTTTACAGCAACAGCATGCTGCTGCTAAAGCGACTTTACAAGCTACTAATCAGCAAATTACGTTATTAAAGCAAAACCAAACACAAATGCAGCAACAAATTGAGCATTTGCAACAACGGCAGCAACAAATTAATGATGTTCAACATGAAGATCAACAGCAACGGCACAATCGGCAGCAACAATTACAACAGTTACAATCACAAATTGACCAGTTGCAACAACAAGTTAAAACAGCAACTAAACAGCAAAATGATTTGCAACAACAAATTAATGCATTAACGATGCATAAGGATCAAGATTATCAATCCCAGAAGCAAACTTTTGCTGAACAAGAACAAGTAGCAGTTGAATTGAGTCAATTAAAGACGAAACTAGATCAACGGTTGTTAACATTAAATGAACAATATCATCTTAGTTTTGAAGCTGCACAAGATTTAGTAACAACAACGTTGACAATTGCCCAATTACAACAAAAAATTAGATTATTGAAGCAAAGCATTGCTGAATTAGGTAATGTTAACATTGATGCTATTGATGAGTACCAACGGGTTAAGTCACGGTATGACTTCTTGACACAACAACAAGATGATTTACAAGCTGCCCAACAACAATTATTAACGACAATGTCAGAAATGGACCAAACGGTTATTCAAAAGTTTACGCAAACATTTAATGAAATTGCGCAAGCTTTTGCTAAGATTTTTCCAATCATGTTTGGTGGTGGACAAGCACGGTTAGAATTAACTGATGCTGAAAACATGTTAACCACCGGCATTGAAATTATTGTGCAACCTCCTGGTAAAAAATTACAACATTTAACATTATTATCAGGCGGCGAACGTGCTTTAACCGCAATAACCTTGTTATTTGCTATTTTACAAGTACGGCCAGTACCATTTTGTATTTTAGATGAAGTTGAAGCTTCATTGGATGATGTTAATGTGGCCCGCTTTGGTTCATTTTTACAACACTATGAAACCGATACACAATTTATTGTAATTACACACCGTAAAGGTACGATGCTCGCAGCTGACCGGTTGTATGGTGTTACGATGGAAGAGTCAGGAGTTTCTAAAGTAGTTGCCATTGATTTGAAAGATAAGGAGAAGAAGTAAAATGGGTTTATTTGATCGGTTACGCAAAGTATTTGGTCATAAAAATGACGAAGAAAAAGAAGCACAAGAAGAAGCTACTGAAGTTACTAGTGAAACTAGTGAGGTAACAAGTGAAGTAGCCAGTGCTAATGTTAATTCAACTGCACAAACTGATGAAAGTAATAGTAGTGCTACATCTATTGTAACAAGTGAGGCAGTAGTTACATCAAGCGCAACAACACCAACAAGTGTCGCTAGTGCTGCACCTAGTATTGCAATTAGTGCAGAAACAAGTGCTGAAAGTAATGCTACAAGTGAAACATCAGCTGCCACAACAGCAGCACCAATGAGTATAATTACTTCTGAAATTAATAGCGAAGTACAACTTGATTCAAGTGCTGATGTTGCTAGCGTTGCTACTAATGAATTAGTTGTTGATGAACAACAAGCTGATAAAGCGGCGCAAACTTTAGAAACACATTTGCATGATGAAGCTGTTGCTGAACTTGATGATCAAAAGCAATTTGTCGCTGATGTTACTTCACAAACTCAAGTCGATGTTGAACATGAAAGTGCTGTTATTTCAACAGCCGAGACTAGTGAAACAACTAGTGAAACTACTGTTACTAGTGCAGCTAGTGAAGCAGTAAGCGTAACTAGTGATCAGGAACAAACTAGTCAAGCTGACGAAGCAACAACTGATGATACTACTGCTAAGTATGATGAAGGTTTGAAAAAATCACGGCATACGTTTAGTGAAAAGTTAAATGCCTTTTTAGCTAACTTCCGTTCTGTTGATGAAGACTTTTTCGATGATTTGGAAGAAGTAATGATTGAAGCTGATGTTGGTTTTGAAACTACAATGAAATTAACTGATGCTTTGCGTGAAGAAGTTAAATTAAAGAATGCTAAAAAACGGCACGATGTTGAAGAAGTTATTGTTGAAAAATTAGTTGATATGTACGGTGAAGAAGGTAATGATGAAGATAACGCCCTACATTTTGCTACTGATGATGAACCAACTGTTTTCTTGTTTGTAGGTGTTAATGGGGCTGGTAAGACAACTACTATTGGTAAATTAGCCCATCGTTATCAACAAGCTGGTAAAAAAGTATTGATGGTTGCTGGTGATACTTTCCGAGCTGGTGCGATTGAACAGTTGCAGGAATGGGGTCATAAAGTTGATGTACCTGTTGTTGCCGCTGCTGCGGGTAGTGATCCAGCTGCGGTTGTCTTTGATGCGGTTAAAAAGGCTAAGGATGAACATTATGACCTTTTGCTAGTTGATACTGCCGGTCGTTTGCAAAATAAGGTTAACTTGATGAAAGAACTTGAAAAAATTAAGCGGGTAATCACACGCGAATTGCCAAATGCACCTCAAGAAACCTTATTGGTATTAGATGCAACTACTGGTCAAAACGCCCTTGTCCAAGCTAAACAATTCAAAGACACAACTAATGTTACTGGTATTGTGCTTACTAAGTTGGATGGTACGGCCAAAGGTGGCATTGTGTTAGCAATCCGCAATGAATTACACATTCCTGTTAAATTAGTTGGTTTGGGTGAACAAATGGATGATTTGCAAGACTTTGATCCAAATCGCTTTATCTATGGTTTGTTTAAGGAATTAATTGTTAATGATAATCATGAATAGTATTGAGGTGAATAATAATGGATATTGTTAAAAATAATCGAATGAATTCATTATTTGAATTCTATGCACCATTATTAACTAGTAAACAATACCAATATTTACAACTATATTATGGCGATGATTATTCATTAGGTGAAATTGCTGAAGAATTTAATGTTTCACGCCAGGCGGTTTATGATAATATTCGGCGTACGGAACATATTCTTGAAGATTATGAAGATAAGCTCCACTTATTGCAAAATTATGAATTGCGTAATCAAAAAGTTGATATTTTGCAAAATTATTTGTTAAAAACTTATCCTGATGATCAATATTTGCAAAAATTAATGCAACAAGTAGTTACAGTAATTGAAAATGATGAACAAAGTGAGGAAAAGTAAATGGCATTCGAAGGATTAACACAACGACTTCAAAATGCGTTAGCTAAGTTAAGAGGTAAAGGTCGCGTTAGTGAAAGTGATGTTAAGGAAGCAATGCGTGAAATTCGTTTAGCATTACTTGAAGCTGATGTTAACTTTAGCGTTGTTAAAGAATTTATTAAAACAGTGCGGCAACGGGCTGTTGGTGCTGAAGTTTTAGAAAGCTTAACACCTGGTCAACAAATTATCAAGATTGTTGATGAAGAATTGACTAAGATGATGGGTGAAGATGCTGTTCCTTTAAATAAAGCACCACATATTCCAACTATCATTATGATGGTTGGTTTACAAGGTGCTGGTAAAACTACTACTGCTGGGAAATTGGCTCTTTATTTAAAACGGACTGAAAATGCGCGGCCAATGATGATTGCGGCCGACGTATACCGGCCTGCTGCGGTTGATCAATTAGTAACTGTTGGTAAAGAAATTGATGTACCTGTTTTTGAAATGGATACTAACCATGATCCGGTTGATATTGTTAAACAAGGGTTAATTCAAGCTGATTTGCAAAAGAACGACTATGTTTTAATTGATACTGCTGGTCGTTTGCAAATCGATGAAGCATTAATGGATGAACTTGAAAAGATTAAAGAGTTAACTCATCCTAATGAAATCTTGTTAGTTGTTGATGCGATGACTGGTCAAGCTGCCGTGGACGTTGCCAAGGGCTTTGATGAACGCTTAGATATTACTGGGGTTGTTCTTACTAAGTTAGATGGCGATACTCGTGGTGGGGCTGCTTTATCAATTCGTGCTGCTACTGGCAAGCCAATTAAATTTGTTGGTCAAGGTGAAAAATTGACTGACTTGGATGTTTTCCATCCTGATCGGATGGCTAACCGTATCCTGGGCATGGGTGACATGTTAACCTTAATTGATAAGGCACAACAAAATTATGATGAAAAACAAGCGCAAGCCATGATGGAAAAGATGCGCGAAAATAGTTTTGACTTTAACGATTTTGTTGAACAAATGGATCAAGTTGCTAACATGGGACCATTAGATGAAATGATTAAAATGATTCCGGGGATGGCTA
The DNA here is from genome assembly GCA_963926925.1 of uncultured Lactobacillaceae bacterium. Classification (GTDB taxonomy): domain Bacteria; phylum Bacillota; class Bacilli; order Lactobacillales; family Lactobacillaceae; genus Paralactobacillus_A. The sequence continues at coordinate 7,135 of CAWUZD010000049.1, read as the reverse complement.
ATAATCCGGCTTTGCAAAATGTTAAATTTGATTCAAAAGACATGGCTCATATTAAGGCCATTGTCATGTCAATGACCCCGCAAGAACGTGAAGATCCAGATTTGTTAAATCCAAGTCGGCGCCGGCGAATTGCGGCTGGTTCAGGTCGTTCTATCCAAGAAGTTAACCGCATGATTAAACAGTTTAAACAAATGCGGCAAATGATGGATAAAGTTTCTAAAGGTAACTTTAGTGGCTTGGAAAATATTTTTGGTAATGGCGTGCAAGGTAAACTTGGTAAAATGGCCATGCGTTCCATGGTTAAGAAGCAAAAGAAGTTAAAGAAGAAGCGGATGAAGAAGATTAAACGCTTTAAATCAAAATAATTATAAATATGTCAAGAAAAACCTCTTTACAGGTTTAATGTTCTTTGATATATTTATTAAGTCGATAAATTATAGGAGGTCATATTACTATGGCAGTTAAGATTCGTTTAAGAAGAATGGGTTCTAAGCGTAAGCCATTTTATCGTGTCGTTGTTGCTGATTCACGCGCACCACGTGATGGTCGTTTTATCGCTGAAGTGGGTTACTACAATCCATTAACTGATCCTGTACAAGTTAACTTAAAAGATGATGAAATTTTAGACTGGCTTCAAAAAGGTGCACAACCTTCCGATACAGTTCGTAACTTACTTTCTAAAGAAGGTATTATGAAGAAGTATCATGAAGCACGTTTTGCTAAAAAATAAAGTAGGTCTTATTTATGATAAATGTGCAAAAACTAATTATGACAATTGTTAAACCATTGGTAAGTATGCCTAATAAGGTGACAATTGCTAAGAGTGAAACCGCACGATTTGTCGAATTTGAATTGCATGTAGCACCACAAGATATTGGTCGGGTGATTGGTAAACAAGGACAAGTCGCCCAAGCGATTCGTTCATTGTTATCAACTGTTGATTTACCTAACAAAAAACGCATTCGTTTGCAAATTGTGGATGCTTAGTTTCTTTAAATGAGTTAAAGATTGCCTTATCTTATGTAATCTACATGATTTGGGATTAATATTAAGAGAGGTTAATCCTTAACTCATTTTTTATTTATGGTGAAAAGATATGAATGAACAAAAATATTATCAAGTAGGAAAAATTGTTAATACGCATGGTTTACGTGGTGAAGTTCGGGTTGTTGCAATTACTGACTTTCCTGACGAACGGTTTAAAAAAGGGCAACGTTTGTATATTATGACCAAATCACAACCAGTTGCTGTTACTGTTGAAAGTGCACGGCGGCAAAAAGGCATGTGGTTAATTAAGTTTGCTGAATTTAATGATATTAATCAAGTTGAAAAATTTAAAGGCCTTGATTTGCGCGTTGATGCAGCTGATCAACAACAATTGGATAATGATGAATATTATTATCACGATATTATTGGAATGCAAATTATTGATCACAATAGCAATGAAGTAATTGGTGAAGTTACTGAAATTTTAAGTCCTGGTGCTAATGATGTTTGGGTTGTAAAACGCCCTGGTAAAAAGGATGTTTTATTGCCATTTATTAAATCAGTTGTTTTGACAGTTGATGTGGCACATCACCAAGCAACAGTTGATATTCCGGATGGGTTAATTGATGATGAAGATTGATGTATTAAGTTTATTTCCCAATATGTTTACGGCTTTGCAGGAATCAATGATTGGTAAGGCCCTTGAAAATAACATTGTTGATTTACAAATAACAGATTTTCGTGACTATTCACATGATAAACATCATCATGTTGATGATACACCGTATGGTGGTGGCGCTGGGATGTTACTTGAACCACAACCAATTTTTCGGGCGATGGATCATATTAATGAACAAGATCCTAATCCTAAGCGGGTTATCTTATTAGATCCAGCCGGACGTACTTTTGATCAACAATTTGCAAGTGAATTAGCGCATGAAGATCATTTGGTATTTATTTGTGGTCATTATGAAGGTTATGATGAACGGATTCGCAGTTTAGTAACTGATGAAGTTTCACTCGGCGATTATGTAATTACTGGTGGCGAACTTGGGGCCATGGTGATGATTGATGCTATTGTCCGGTTACTCCCAGGAGTGCTGGGTAATGATACTTCTGCCAAGACGGATTCATTTGCTGATGGATTGTTAGAATATCCACAATATACGCGTCCTGCTGAATACCGTGGTATGCGGGTTCCAGAAGTATTAATGAGTGGTAATCATCAGTTAATTGCTCAATGGCGTATGCGCGAGTCATTACGGCGAACCTTGCAACGGCGGCCAGATTTGTTAAAAAAGGCAACCTTAACAACTGAGCAAAAACATATTTTAGCTGAATTAGTTAATGATGATCATGTAAAATAATTTTGCTTTACAGGTTTTTTTATGATAAAATATTTTCTCGTGATGAACATTCATCATTAGAAAAACGATATTCCGCTACCATGGTATTTTGGCATGAATGTCTGTGAAAGGGAGATTATGGTATGAATCCATTAATTCAAGAAATTACTAAATCTCAATTACGGGATGATATTCCTAAGTTTAAGTCTGGGGATACTGTACGTGTTCATGCACGTATCGTTGAAGGTAACCGTGAACGTATTCAAATCTTTGAAGGTGTTGTAATTAAGCGTCGCGGTACTGGTATTAGCGCAACTTATACAGTTCGTAAGATTAGTAATGGTGTTGGCGTTGAACGTACATTCCCATTACATACACCACGTGTCGAAAAGATTGAAGTAGTTCGTCATGGTCGTGTACGTCGTGCAAAGCTTTACTACTTACGTGCATTACGTGGCAAGGCTGCACGTATCAAAGAAGTTCGTCGTTAATTTATTTGATACTTTTATATCTAACAAAAAAGCGCTCGATGTTATTTTTAGCATCGAACGCTTTTTTATTATATTATTAAGATGTTGAAAGAAAGGGGTTGAAAATTTATGACAAAAGAACAAGATGAACGGGTTGCACGGATTAATTTCTTAGCAAATAAAGAAAAAAATGAAGGTTTAACTGAAGACGAAAAAGTTGAACAAAAACAATTACGTGAAGACTATTTGAAAGACTTTCGTGAAGGTTTCCGTCAACAAGTTGAAAACTTACGGATTTTCGATAAAGATGGTAAAGAAGTAACTTCCGAAAAAGTTAAGGACATTCAACGTAAAAAAGGTTTGCGTAACGATTAATTATAATAAGGTCCTTTTCAATTACTTGTTACTTGTGTAGAATAGTTACTTGTAGATACAAGTAAAGCGAAAGGGGCATTTAGCCATGGGAATGTTCATTTTTGGCTTAATTGTCGGTTTGATCATCGGTGCAATTGCTGGCTTCTTTGGCGCTCGTTATTTCATAAAGAAATACTTTATGGAAAACCCACCAATTAGTGAAGATATGCTTAAAACAATGATGATGCAAATGGGACAAAAACCATCTGAACGGAAATTAAATCAAATCATGTCAATGATGAAAGCACAACAAAAGAAAGAAATGCAAAAGAAAAAGTAATTGTGCATAAAAAAAGAGATTGTAATTATACAATCTCTTTTTTAGTTATAAACTGCCTTTGGCTTTTTCCTCAGCCAATTTTTTAGCATCAGGAATATATTTAAAATTAGGATTAATTTCTTTATCAAGTTTATCAAAGGCGGTTTGCATTTGTGTTTCAACTTGTGTCAAAGTATTATCATCAATCTTAGTTTTACTATCAATGTAGATGGGATCACCAAACCGGATTACTACTTTTTGCCGTTTAAAGATACCACTGAGTTTAAGCGGCCCTTGGTAAACAACTGGAATCAGTGGTACTTTAGCCAATTTGGCGATTAATACCGCGCCACCTTTTAATTGACTTGAGTAACGACTGCCACTTGGAAACATAATTAATGACATGTTATCTTTGCGTAAATGTTGAACGGGAATTTTAACAGCTGAAGGACCAGGATGTTTCCGATCAACTGGAAAAGCATTCGCATGAACTAAAATCCAACGAATAATTGGGCTTTTAAAAGTTTCTTTCTTAGCCATGAACGTAAATTGTTTGGGACTAGCAGCGTAGGCAAAGAAAATTGGATCCCACCATGTGCGGTGGGGACCAACTAAAATATAATTACCTTTTGGTAACTTATCACGTTGTTCAACATGAACATTGCCATTAACTAAATTAATGAATCCCATTACTAAAACACGTGCAATTGTATAAAACATGATGTGCTCCTTATTTTGTTGACATTAACCATATTTTATAATAAAAACAATAATTTTCAAAAAGGCGGAATAAAATTTGCAAAACGAACGTATTGATCAATTATATAGCCAAAATGTTAAAATTATTCAAAGTCCTGATGTCTTCTCCTTTTCATTAGACGCCGTTTTATTGGCCGATTTTGCAAAGGTTGTTACTAGTCCTAAAGGTAAAATTGTCGATTTGTGTGCTGGCAATGGGGCAGTTGGCTTGTTTATTAGTCGTAAAACCAAAGCTCACATTGATATGATTGAAATTCAACCACGCTTAGCCGATATGGCACAACGTTCGGTGGCTTTGAATCACCTTGAAAACCAGATTACGGTCCATACAATGGATATTGCCGATGCTTTTAAGGTAATTGCTAAAGATAGTATTGATAGCATTACCTGTAATCCACCATACTTTGCTAATTTGGATACTAGTAAAAAGAATCCTAATCCTTATTTAGCAATTGCGCGACATGAAATTAAGACTAATTTTGATACCGTTGCTCGTATTGCAAGTGGATTACTTAAGTATAATGGTAAGTTATTTTTAGTTCATCGGCCGGACCGCTTAACAGAATTATTAATGACATTAAGCAAATATCAACTTACCCCGAAAGTACTACGGTTTATTTTGCCACGGCAAGATAAGGAAGCTAATATGGTGCTAATTGAAGCTATTAAGGCCGGTAAACCCGGTGGCCTACGTGTTTTACCAGAATTAGTTGTTTATAATGGTAAAAACTATACGAGTGAGGTGCAGCATTTACTTGGTAAACAATAATTATTATTTTTATGTATTATTATGTGCTGATAATTCTTTGTATGGTGGTTTTACGACTAATCTTTGTAAACGTCTCGCAACCCATAATGCGGGGAAAGGTGCCAAGTACACACGTAGTCACTTACCAGTGCAGTTGCTTTATTATGAAGAATTTACTGATAAATCAGCTGCATTACGAGCTGAATATCATTTTAAACACCAATCACGTTTGCAAAAAATTAAATATTTACGAGCACACCATGCACCGATGACGATTGTTAATAATCATTTTATTAAATTAAATCAAAAAATAACTTGATTTTATATTAATAAATACGCTAAAATACTACTTGACGTTGTGTCAAATTAAACACGTTAGTTGATTTTCAAAGTGGTGCTCACTGAGTTCTTTGAAAAATTGATACTAACGGATGTAAAAAACCAATGGAGGTAAAATTATGTCAGTATTAAGTATGAAACAATTACTTGAAGCTGGTGTTCACTTTGGTCACCAAACACGTCGTTGGAATCCAAAGATGAAGCCATATATCTTTACAGAACGGAATGGCATCTACATCATTGACTTACAAAAGACAGTTAAGATGATTGATGACGCTTATGACTTTGTTAAGAGCGAAGCAGCAGACAATGCAGTCTTCTTATTCGTTGGTACAAAGAAACAAGCACAAGACTCAATTGCTGAAGAAGCAACTCGTGCAGGTCAATACTATGTAAACCATCGTTGGTTAGGTGGTACCTTAACTAACTGGAAGACTATCCAAACACGTATTAAGCGTTTAAAGGATATCAAGCGGATGGGTGAAGACGGTACATTTGATCGTTTACCTAAGAAAGAAGTTGCTTTATTAAAGAAACAACAAGAAAAGCTTGAAAAATTCCTTGGTGGAATCGAAGATATGCCACGGATTCCTGATGTAATGTTCATCGTTGACCCTCGTAAAGAACGGATTGCTGTTCAAGAAGCTCATAAGTTGAACATTCCAATCGTTGCGATGGTTGATACTAACTCAGATCCTGATGATATCGATGTAATTATTCCTTCTAACGATGACGCTATTCGTGCCGTTCGTTTGATTACTTCTAAGATGGCTGACGCTATCATTGAAGGTCGTCAAGGTGAAGCTGAAGACGTTGCTGCTGAAGAAATGGCAAACGCTGATGCTGATAAGAAGGATGACTCAATCGAAGAAATCGTTGACGTTGTAGAAAATGACAATGATTCTGAAAAAGCTGATAAATAATTAATTTAATTCAGCTGGTAATTAATGAAGCTGACTTAAGTGCCAACTGGTTGCTTGGGACAGCTTCTTTTTTTAAAATTAACAATTTGTGGAGGTAATAAATATGGCTGTTAAAATCACAGCAGCGCAAGTTAAAGAATTGCGTGATAAAACTGGTGTTGGCATGATGGATGCCAAAAAAGCTTTAGTTGCTGCTGAAGGTGACATGGATAAAGCGATTGATCAATTACGGGAAAAGGGCATTGCTAAGGCTGCTAAGAAGAGTGGCAACATTGCTGCTGAAGGTTTAGCAGATATCGCTATTGATGGCAATACTGCTGCCATTGTTGAAGTAAACTCAGAAACTGACTTTGTTTCATCAAATGACAAGTTCCAAAACTTAGTAAAATCAATTGCTGAAATCGTTGCAGCTAACAAACCTGCTGATATGGATGCAGCAATGGCATTACCAATGAATGATGGTACAATTGCTAGCGAAATTACTGCATTAACAGCAGTTATCGGTGAAAAGATTAGCTTCCGTCGTTTCAAGGTTGTTGAAAAAGACGATGGCGATAACTTTGGTAAATACTTACACAATGGCGGTCAAATTGCTGCATTAGTAACTGTTAAAGGTGCTGATGAAACAACTGCTCGTGATGTTGCAATGCATGTTGCCGCAGTTAACCCACAATACACTTCACGTGAAGAAGTTCCAGCTGACGTATTAGCTCATGAAAAAGATGTTTTAACTAAAGAAACATTAAACGAAGGCAAACCAGAAAAAATCGTTGAAAAGATTGTTGAAGGCCGGATGAACAAATTCTTATCAGAAATTTGCTTAGCAGACCAACCATTTGTTAAGGATCCAGACCAAACAGTTGCCCAATACGTTGCTTCTAAGGGTGGCA
>CAWUZD010000048.1:0-7315 GCA_963926925.1 uncultured Lactobacillaceae bacterium | reverse complement strand
CACCAATAAAGTAAGCTGATAAATCATAATTTTGATAGTCTTTTTCATTCTTACCCATAAAAAACACTCCTCCAAAAATGAAATATTTCATCTACAAATTTATTTCAGCATAATTAATCATAAATTAATCACTTTTTATTAAAAAATTATAACAAAATGTTAATATTTAAATTAAAAGTGGATATTTTCTTCACATTTAAAGCAAATATCACAAAAATAAGTTAATTTAATTGACTTTATCAATAAATTAATCTAATATCATGACAATTTTAATAATGGAGGTAAATAAATATGGACAAAAAAGTTATGTTAACTGGCGATCGTCCAACTGGTAATTTACATATCGGTCATTATATTGGTTCATTACGTAATCGTGTTGAATTACAAAATTCAAATAAGTATGAAAACTTTATCGAAGTTGCTGACCAACAGGCAATGACTGACAATGCCGATAATCCCGAAAAAATTCAAAAAAATGTTGTTCAAGTTGTACTTGACTACTTAGCAGTTGGGATTGATCCAAATAAAACAACAATTTTTATCCAATCAAAAATTGCTGCATTAAGTGTACTAACAATGTATTACCTCAATTTAGTTACTGTTTCTCGTTTGGAAAGAAATCCTACTGTTAAAAATGAAATTCAACAAAAACATTTTGAACATAGTATTCCAGCTGGATTTTTAATTTATCCTGTATCTCAAGCTGCAGATATTACAGCTTTTAAAGCAAGTATCATCCCTGTTGGTGATGACCAAGAACCAATGATTGAACAAACACGTGAAATTGTACGAACATTTAATCGTATGTATCACACTGATCTATTAGTTGAACCTGAAGGATACTTTGCTAATAAAGGAATGGGCAGATTACCAGGCGTTGATGGCAATGCCAAAATGGGTAAATCTTTAGGAAATGCTATTTACTTGTCAGATAGTGCTGATGTTATTAAAGAAAAAATCATGTCAGTGTACACTGATCCTAATCATATTCATGTTAATGACCCTGGTAATGTTACTAATAATCCTGTTTTCAAATACTTGGATGCATTTGATGATGATAAAGAAAAAGTTGCTGAATTAAAGGCTCAATATCAACACGGTGGCTTAGGAGACGTTGCATTAAAGAAATATTTAAACGAAGTAATGCAAGCTAAACTTAAACCTATTCGTGAAAAACGTGAAATGTATGCTAAAAACATTGACTACATTTATGACATTCTTCGTAAAGGAAATGCCAAAGCTAATGCTATTGCTGAAAAAACATTAAATGAAGTCAAAGATGTTATTGGTGTTGATTATCCACAAATTTAAAATTAGCTATAATATTTAACAATAAAAAAGAGAAATTTCATTTTTATTGAAATTTCTCTTTTTTATTTATATAAAATAAGGTTCAACAAAAATAGTTTGTAAGACCTTATCATTTACTATTTAAATCAATTATGACATTAACACTGCTGTTACTAATAAACCGCCACCAAATACTAAAACGAATAATACTACTGGCCAAACGAATCTTAACCAGTGTGAGTATTTAACATCAAGCATTTGTAATGTTGCCATTACCAAACCAGTTGGGGCTAAGAATAACATGGCGTATTGTCCAAATTGGTAAGCCATAACGACAATATAACGTGGAATATTAACTGTATCAGCCAATGGTGCCAAAATTGGCATTGCAAGAACTGCCAAGCCTGATGAAGATGGCACGATAAAACCAAGAATGAAGAAGATAAACATCATAATAATAATGAATATTGGTCCATTCATGCCCTTTACCAAGGATGACAAGAAGTGCAAAATCGTATCTGAAATTAAACCATTGTTTAAAATCAAATTAATCCCACGTGCTAAGCCAATGATAAGTGATACACCAACTAAGCTCGATGCACCATTCGTAAAGGCATCAACGGTCCGTTTTTCACCAAGGCCTTCTTTACCAAAGCAAACCATTAACATGATAATAATTGCAATTGCCAAGAATGATGATGCCATGGTTGGGAACCACCAACCCTTTACCATTACACCATAAATCATAATTGGAAAAGCAGCTACGAATAAAATCAAAATAATCTTTTTCTTGATACTAAAGTTATTACCAACATTATCATCAGATTTAACTGACCACTTTTTGTCAAAAGCAACATGATCAGAATATGAGTATGATAATTCAGGATTATTCTTTACCCGTCTGCTGTACCAGTATAAGTAACCAATTAAGAATACCGCTGCAATCGCACAACCAATTACACGCATTACTAAACCTTGCGTAAAGGTTGTTCCGGCAGCATTCGAAGCAATAACTGATGAGAATGGGTTAATCGTTGAGAATGTTGTCCCAACTGAACTTGCTAAGAAAATAGCCCCGACACTGACAATTGAATCATAGCCCATCGCAATAAAGACTGGTACTAAAATTGGATAGAAAGCAATAGCTTCTTCTTCAATCCCACATAAAGTACCACCTAATAACATTAAAATAGCAACTAAGAAAATTAATAAGAATTCCTTACCTTTTGTTTTCTTGGTCAGTGCTGATAATCCTGATTCAAAAGCACCACTTTCTTTAACAACCCCAATTAAACCACCTAAAACAAGGATAAAGACCATGATATCAACGGCATTGATTGTCCCATTAACCATACTTGTCGTAATATCACTAATCCCCGCCGGATGTTGTTTTTCACGCCGATATGTATTAGGAACTGAAACTGGTTTATTAATTGCACCAGATGTAAATTGTTTAATCTTAATCTTGACATTTAACTTATCCAATTCTGCTTGGGTCGCTGGTACTAATTCTTTATGACCAGATGGTGAAACAACTTGCAAACAATGATCACTGCTATCATATGATAACTTAGCGTAACTACCAGCTGGAATAAACCAGGTTAAAATAACTGAAACAACTGTTAAAATAAATAAAATTGTAAATGCGCCCGGCATTTTTAAACGAAACTTCTTCTTTTTAGGAGGTTCCTCCGCAATTGTATCCATAACTAAATACCCCTTTTTTCTCCAAAATTTGAACAAATATTACTAATGCTTTACTATTCACACTTCCTTCAAAAATAATTCATGTGTTTGCATTAAGTAATATACCACTTTTTGAAATCGCTTTCAAATTAGTACAAAATTTAAAATCATAATTAATAAAATATTAATTATATTAAAAATTTATATTGTGATTACAAACAATTAAATTAGTAAAAAATTATTTTTAAATATTTTTACTATAAATGTTTAAGAAATCATTAACATTTTGTATAATGAAATTGCAGCGCTTTCATTGCTATTAAATCGCTGTTTTTGGAGGAAAATTTCAGTTGTAAAAGGTAGGGATTCGTAATGACACACACTAAGAATTATCGTTATACTTTGCTCACTTTTATTGGGTTAACTATGGCGCTCGTCGCCAATGTGCGGAGCATTCCTACCATCGCGGCGACGGGCTGGGAACAATTGTTGTACATGGGAATTGCTTTTGCATGCTTCGCACTACCATTAGCCTTGATTTCGGGGGAGTTGGGCACCAACTTTCCTAATAACGGTGGTTCACAATTATGGGTTAAAGAAAGTCTCGGTAACAAGTGGGGCTTCGTGGTGGCCTGGTTATCATGGGCACAAATGTTTCCAAGTATGATCATGACTGCTTCCACATTAGCACCATTAATTAGCCAAGCAATTGGCCGGGAAGATCTCGTTACTGACCACTTCTTTACTTTTTTATGCATTCTAACCGTTACTTGGGCCTTAACATTCTGCAGTATGAAGTGGAACATCGCCCAAATCGGTAGTAATTATGGCGTGTGGATTGGCGTTTACATTCCCACCGCGTTATTACTATGTTTAGGGATTGCATCAATGTTAAAAGTTGGCATTGACCCCCGCAGTTACCTTGGTAATTTCAGTTGCATAGCTTTGTAGCTAAGATGGTTGATGTCCATACTTTGTCATACTATGGTGCGATTGTTCTAATCTTCGCTGGTTTAGAAATGACATCCGTTTATATTCCGCAATTAAAGGATTACCGGCATAATTATATTCGTGGTATTTTCTTATCATTATTATTAGTAACCGGTTTAAACTTATTAAACGGTTTAATGGCCAGCGATAACATCACCCGTGGCAAAGTGGAATTATCCAATGTCTCCCAACCAGTCGCTCGTTACTGCATGATCTTACATTTACCAATGTGGATTGCTAATTTGTTTAGTCTCTTGGTTGCTTGTGGCATTTTGCTACAAATTGCTTCCTGGATTAATGGACCTTGCCACACTATTACCCAAGTTGCCCGCGAAGGTTTAATTCCTGCCAAGTGGCATTTTTACCGGACTAATCGCTATGATATTTCCAAATCATTATTACTTGTGCAACTAGTCGTCTTTACATTATTCGCATTACTTTATGCATTTTCAAAAGACGTCAACAAAGTTTTTTTAATGTTAACGAACTTAACGAGTGTTACTTACATGATTGTTTACGTCATTATTGGCATCGCCTTTATCAAGTTGCGTTACCAACGGCCAGAGTTAAAACGGCCATTCCGCATTGGCGGCCACAACCATCACAACGGTTGGGCATGGTTAATCTTCATCTTATTCTTAGCAACAATTAGCAGCGTCTTTGCCGCTATCTTTGCGACTAACACCGTGCAGACTAACTGCTTCGTTATTGGCACAGCAATTGTAATGCTTGCGATTCCATTGGTACTCGCCCATTTCCAAAAACCACAATGGCTCAAGACCGTGCGTGATGAAGAAAAACGGCATAAAGATGAAGAAAAAATCTTACGAATGGAAAACTTGGAAAAGATTAATAATTAATCATAAAAATACCAATGCGTTAGCATTGGTATTTTGCTTTTTTAGTAATAAAGAAAGGTTTCATGTAAAATAATTGATAGAGATAATCACAATAGTTAGGACTTTAATGGGATGACAAAAAAATATCGTTATACTTTACTCAGCTTCGTCGGCTTGACGATTGCGATGATTGCGAATGTACGGAGTATTCCCACCATTGCTGCCACCGGTTGGCAACAAATTCCGTACATCTTATTTGGCTTACTCTGCTTTGCACTACCAGTGTGCTTAATTGCCGCTGAATTTGGGACAACTTTTCCTGGCAACGGCGGTCCCCAGTTATGGGTTAAAGAAAGCCTTGGCAAAAAATGGGGCTTTGTCGTGGCGTGGTTATCATGGGCACAAATGTTCCCTGGCCTAATCATGACCACGTCAACACTCGGACCATTATTTGGCCAAGCACTGGGCATGAAGAGTTTAATCACTAACCACACGTTTGCATTAATCTGCATCTTGGCTTCCACCTGGCTGATTACTTTTTGCAGTTTGAAATGGAACATGGCGCGTTTAAGTGGTAATTATGGCGTGTGGATTGGCGTATACATCCCTGCGGCAATGTTAATTACGCTTGGCATCGCCGCAACGCTTAAGTACGACATTCGCCCGCACAGTTATTTAGGACCATTTAGTTGGGAACGGTTATTACATCGTACATTTAACATGCACACCTTATCTTATTATGGGGCAATTGTCTTCACATTTGCCGGTTTGGAAATGACCTCGGTCTACATTCCACAATTACAAAACTATCGCCATAATTATGTGCATGGTATTTTCTTATCATTAACGTTTATCGTGGTCTTAAACTTGTTAAACGGCTTAATGGCCAGCAATGCGATTCCCCAAGGGCAAGTGCAATTATCCAACGTTTCACAACCAATTGCGATTTATTGCCAAATCCTTCACTTGCCAAGTTGGTTAGCCAATATCTTTAGTTTGTTCGTGGCCTGTGGCATCTTGTTACAAACAACTTCCTGGATTAACGGACCATGTCATACGATTTCCCAAGTTGCTAAGGATGGTTTATTACCACCACAATGGCACTTCTACCAAACTAATGAATATGACATTTCCAAACCATTATTATGGGCGCAAATCGTAATCTTAACGTTATTCGCGATGATTTACGCGGCTGCTAAGAATGTTAACGCGATTTTCTTAACATTAACCAATGCTACCAGCGTGATTTATATGTTAGTCTACATTATCATGGCAATTGGTTTAATCAAACTCCGTTACCACCAACCACAATTAGAGCGACCATTCCGCATTGGCAAGCGTGGCAATGGCTGGGCATGGTTAGTCTGTGGCGCGTTATGGCTAGCGATTGCGACCGTCTTTAGTGCGATTGCTCTCACTAATTCATTAATGAATGATGTCCTCGTCATTGGCATTGCGGTGGTCATGTTCGCGGTGCCACTCATCATTACCCATTATCACAATCCGGAATGGGAAAAATTAAATCAACAATAATCACAACGTCATTGCGAAAGCAATGGCGTTTTTCGTTATAATAATGACAGGTGAACTAATTATGATTATTACAAACAAACAATTAAAACGACTCCAACACATTGAACTACAAGCCATGCGCAAGTTTGATGCAGTTTGTCGGCAGTACCACTTACGGTACACATTAACTTCAGGAACACTCCTTGGCGCAATTCGTCACCATGGCTTCATTCCCTGGGATGATGATGTTGATATCCTCATGACGCGGCATGACTTCGAACGCTTACGGCAAGTGCCAACAAACGCATGGGGTGACCGGTATTTCTACCAGTCCTATCATACTGATCCTCATTACAAGTATCCATATGACAAGTTACGGGTGAATAACACCTACTTCGGTGAAGAAGCATTATTAGGCACGGGTATCCAACATAACGGCGTTTTTATTGATATCTTTCCCGCTGATAAAGTACCGAATAGTCACTGGCAACGGCAGGCACAAGTGTATACCTATAATATCTTGCACTTAATCTTTATGTTCAAATACATCAACATTAACCACCGTCATGGTCGTGAAAAACAAGCTGCCTTACTCGTCCGCAAGTTGTTTAAACACATCAGTACTGACCGGATTCGCCAACAAATGATGCACGTCATCCGCCACTATGATCAACAAACCTTACACAATTACCGTTCCTTCGATGGTTATTATGTGCAAAACGAGTTTTACCCGGAATGTTTCTTGACGGATTTAACTTACGCTGATTTTGAAGGCCACCCGTTCCTGATCACCAAGCACTATGATGCGTTGCTGCGTGAATATTATGGTGATTACATGCAACTGCCACCGCGTAGTGAGCGGGTTAATAAGCATTACGTTACCGGCTTAAAACTATAATTACAACTGTTATCCAGGATTGGGTAACAGTTTTTTAATATATGCAATAGTGCAAATGATATGTTAAGAAAAGATTAATGTTAGAATAAAGAGCGTGGTG
>CAWUZD010000047.1:0-11279 GCA_963926925.1 uncultured Lactobacillaceae bacterium | reverse complement strand
AGTTTTATCTTCAAAAATAACACCTGCTTGTGGTAAGTTAACAAACTTCAATTTATATGTTAAATGACTTTCAGAAATTCGTAAACTCGTCCGCACATATTCTTCAATACCCTTGGGACCATAAATGGTTAAAACACCTTGGCCACCTTGAAATGACCGGCTTGATAATAAGCCAGGTAACCCAAAAATATGATCGCCATGTAAGTGCGTAATAAAAATTTTAGTGATTTTTCGTGGTTTTAAAGTTGTGCGTAAAATTTGTTGTTGTGTTCCTTCACCAGCATCAAATAACCAGACTTCATTCCGTTCATCTAATAACTTTAAGGCAACGCTCGCAACATTCCGATTACGTGCTGGTACACCCGCACCAGTTCCTAAAAATTCTAATTCCATAAGTTCATACTCCTACTTATCGTCCGCTAATGTCGCTATATATTTTATCTCAATTTTAAATAAAAAAAAACGTTAAGAACTAACTGCTCTTAACGTTTTCACTTTATTTCGTATCATCTAAAATATTCTTAGCAATGTATGCACCAAATTCTTGCGTTCCATTTGGTTCACGTGGATGAACTTCATCGTTCCAGAACCAATCCGGATGTGATGATGAATAACTGTTCCAGTCAATCAACGTCAAATTCTTGTAACGCTTAGCACTAGCCGCTAATGTCGCATTAACGGAATTTTGCCAAGAACGAGTCGGCACATGCGCAGTTAACCAGAAAACATGCCGGTTAGATCCGATAATTTTCATTACTTGGTTAACTTGATCATCAGTAATTGGTCCATTAGTACCAAGACAAACTAACACAATTGGTGCTAAATTACCACTATTCGCTAATTGTTGGAAAAGTGGAATAGCATCAGAAAGTTTACGTCCTTCTTTAGCTTGGATATACATCTTTGGGAACAATTGTTGCAATGATGATGAACCAGCTAGTAAAACTGAATCACCAACAGCAGTAATTTGCATATTTTGTGCGCGTTGCAATTGTAACTGTGATAATCCATATTTCTCATAATCAGTATTCACTGGATGATCCTTAGCCGCTTGTGAAAGAGCCTTGCTTTGTGACATACTCAATGATAAACTCATTGATTTATTCTTAGCTGCTTTTGCAGAAAGTGCCTTAGCCTGTTTATCCGCAGCTAATACAGCGGCATTGTGCTTTTGATTAGCTGCACTATTCTTATCTAACGTTTGAGCAAACTTAGAATGAGCAGCAGCATCTGTCCGTTGGGCTGGTGCCTCAATAATGCCACAAATTCCGGCAGCAAATATTAACATTAAAGCATAAGTACTCCACCGTTTGAAGCCCATTTTACTATGGGTGGAGAACAAATTCTTAATGAATTGCCAACTTTGCCGATAATCAAAGTGTGCCATTGGTTGTTCAATGAAACGATATGATATTTCACTAATAACCAATATCAAAATAATTTCGATAGTTGGATATAAGATTGGATGATTAGCAACATTACGGAATTTATCTTCAAAGAAAATCATTACTGGAAATTGATAAATATAAATTCCATAGCTCCGTTTGCCTAACCAACTAAAAATCGGATTAGTTAACCACCGATTCCAACTAGAAGCTGGATGAGCAACGACTGCAATCACCATTGCTACAAAAATACTAAATAATAGCATCCCACCATGATAAACAAAAAAACCTTCATCGTTCATGGTAAAAATCAACCAAATCATCCCAACCATACCAATCAAACCAATTAGATTCAAAGTATGTTTAACACTAGCACCAGCTTTTTTACTTAAACGCGACATTGGCCATACAAAGGCTAATGCACAACCAATTAAAATTGAAAAAGCCCGTGTGCCAGTCCCGTAATAAACACGACTAGGATCAACATTTGGTTGGTATAAAAAGGCCATCCATACTGTTGATAAAACAGTTAGTAAAATCGTAATGTTAAAGATGTGCTTACGATTCTTAACTATCATTAAGAAGAACAACATAATAAATGGCCAAATTAAATAAAATTGTCCTTCAATTGATAATGTCCACAAATGGGTAAATGGTGAAGCATTACCTGAAAAACGATCAAAGTATGATTGCCCGTGAGCAATTTCCCACCAGTTATACCAATACGTCAAATTTGAAAACACAATCATCTTTAAATTGTGTAATAAATTACGCTGGAATAACCAAATATATGCACAAGTTGCTAATAACATTGTGACTAACGCGGGATACAAGCGCTTCATCCGTCGTACAAAGAAGTTTTTTAAATTAAGTTGTTTAGTATTATGCCATTCACGTAAAAATGAATCGGTAATCAGATAACCTGATAATACTAAGAAAATAGGCACCCCTAAATAACCGCCTTTAAAAACATATGGATTAAGATGGTAGAAAATAACGCCAATTACCCCTAAGGCACGTAAGCCATCAAATCCAGTAATGTAACGTCGCTTTTGTACGTTTGCATGCTTGGGTTTAGTTACTTGCTCATGCATTATAAAACTCCTTATTCACTTTTCAAAAAACAATAATTAATATTATTCGACAAATTCAAAACCAAAATCAAGAATGTAAACCATATCGCCGTTCTTAGCACCAGCTTCACGTAAAGCATCATCAACACCCATGCCCCGTAATTGCCGTGCAAGCCGCCGAATACTATCTTCATGTTCAAGATTACTCATTTGAATTAACCGTTCAACTGGTTTACCAGTAATAATGAAGTTACCATCTTCATCCTTAGTAATCTTAAACTTAGGTTCATCAGCTTGATATTCGTACTTCTTTTCAGTAACAACTGGTTCATCAGCAATTGGAAATTCTGGTGTTGTTGCCAACAAATCAGCAGTTGCACTAAGCAATGGTTGTAAACCTTTATGAGTAAGACTAGAAATTGGAAAAATAGTTGGATTCTTAATGCCATGATTACTTAAATCTTGCTTAAATTGCTTTAAGCGTTCATCACTACCTTCCATATCCATCTTAGAAGCAACGATGATTTCAGGCCGTTTAAGTAAACTTGGATCATAATTCTTCAATTCATTTCTAATTTGTTCATAGTCAGTATATGGATCACGACCACTTAATGGTGACATATCAACCAAGTGTAAAATAACCCGTGTTCTTTCGATATGACGTAAGAATTGAATTCCTAAGCCAACACCTTCAGAAGCACCTTCAATTAAACCTGGTAAGTCAGCCATTACAAAGTCACGACCGTCATCTAATTGCACCATTCCTAAGTTAGGTACCAAAGTAGTAAATTGATATGCCGCAATCTTAGGTTTAGCACTAGTAACAACTGATAATAATGTTGATTTACCAACAGATGGGAAACCAACTAAACCAACGTCAGCTAAAATCTTTAATTCCAATTTAACAAAACGATGTTCACCAGGTTCACCATTTTCAGCAATTTCAGGAGCAGTATTTCGTGCAGTTACAAAGTGCATGTTACCGCGACCACCACGGCCACCTTTAGCAATTGTTAAAGTTTGGCCTGGTTTAGTCAAATCACCTAATAATTCATTAGTATCAGCATCACGAACAATCGTGCCTTCAGGAACAGGTAAAATCATATCAGAAGCTGATTTACCATACATCTGCTTAATCATACCATTTCCACCATTTTCAGCATTAAAATGGCGATGATAACGAAAGTCCATTAATGTCCGTAAACCAGGATCAACTTTCAAAATGATACTACCACCACGGCCACCATCACCACCAGATGGACCGCCAAGGGGTACAAATTTTTCATGACGGAAGGCTACCATGCCGTCGCCGCCTTTACCTGCTTTAGCTTCAATAAATACTTGATCAACAAACATTGACATATATCTAATTTCCTCCTTTCCTAATAATACCATCTTTAAATTTCTTTAATTAATTATTTTTTAAATTTTCAGTATTACTATTCCATAATAATGCTTAATTTTTTTATTGCAATGTTAATTTAATAGTTTTAGCAACTGTTTCAGGAATTCCGAGTGATTTAATTTCAGCAACATCAGCGTTTTTAATATTATTAAGAGTTTTAAAATGCTTCATTAATTTAATCCGTGTCATTGGACCAACCCCATTAATCGCTTCTAAACGTGAACTCAAAGTATTCTTAGCCCGTAATTGCCGGTGGAATGTGATTGCAAAACGGTGAACTTCATCTTGAATACGTTGTAATAAATAAAAGCCTTGGCTTTGGTGATCTAATGGAATTTCATGGGCATCATCCCCATATAACAAAGCCGCTGTTTTATGCTTATCATTTTTAACCATTCCAGCTACCGGAATATGCAAATCTAATTCATTTTCAAGAACATCCTTAGCCGCATTCATTTCAATAATGCCACCATCCATCAAAATTAAATCAGGTAATGGTTTCTTTTCTTTTAATAAGCGTAAATAACGACGCCGAATAACTTCACGGGTATTAGCCGCTTCATCAGCACTATTACCACCAGTATCTTCAGCTAATTTATATTTCCGATATAATTTTTTCGATGGTTGCCCGTCAACAAAGGAAACCATCGCGGAAACTGGATTAGTTCCTTGAATATGTGAATGGTCAAACGCTTCAATTACATGACCATCGGGTAAGCCTAACGCAGCCATAATTTCATGTTGCGCACCTAGCGTTTGCCGATTATCTAATTCTAATAAACGGAACTTTTCTTCAAGAACTAAACGACTATTTTTTTGGGCCATTAATAATAACGCCTTTTTAGTACCACGTTGTGGAGTATGCACTGGCACATGCAAAGCTTCCTTAAGAACATCTTTTTCAATATCTGCTGGCACAAGAATTTCCCTTGGTAGCATATTACCTTCTTCTTGATAAAATTGCGCAATAAAACTAGTAACAGCTTCGGCAGGATCAACATCCAATGGAAAAAGCCGCTTTTCCCGTTTCATTAACCGGGCCTGCCGGATTGAAAAAATTTGAATAGAAAGCCAACCTTTATCAACATAGTAAGCAAAAATATCACGCGGTGTATAATCCTTACTAATAATCTTTTGTTTTTCAACCGTTGCTTCAATATAGTGAATTTGATCACGTAATTCAGCGGCCCGTTCAAATTCAAGATTATCAGCAGCCTTCTGCATTTTAGCAGTTAATTCTTTCTTGGCTTCACTAACATGGCCGTTCAAGAAGCGCTTAATTTTTTCAATTTGTTCATCATATTCTTTTTTAGGTACCTTTCGAAAACAAGCACCTAAACATTGTCCCATATGATAATACAAACAAGGCCGACCCTGATAACCATGACAGCGTCGTAAAGGATACGTCCGCCATAAAAAATGTAAGGTTTCATTAGCCGCATAAACGTTAGGATAAGGACCAAAATAATAGGCACCATCATCTTTAATTTTGTTAGTAATTACTAACTGCGGATCACGTTCATTAGTAATTTTAATATATGGATAACCAGTACCTTTTTTAAGTTTAATATTAAAATATGGTTGGTGTTTCTGAATTAACGTAATTTCAAGTAAAAATGCTTCCTTATCATTTGAAGTGATAATTGTTTCAAAATCAGCAATTTCAGAAACTAAACGTGCCGTTTTTCCTTCATGACTACTCTTAAAATAAGAACGAACACGATGCTTTAAATTTTTAGCTTTACCAACATAAATAATGCGGCCATTTTTATCCTTCATTAAGTAACAACCAGGCATATCCGGTAATAATGAAAGTTTATGTTCAATCAATTCTGATGCCATTAAAAAGATCCTCCCTTCACTCAAAAAATGATATTATTATCTTAAATAAAAAATAAGAGGTAATTGCGATGGGTTTAACAATTAAACGTGACACTAACTTAGAAAAATTATTTGATAAATTTGCTACTTTACCTGACGAAAAAGATAATCCTAAAGATAAGAACAAGAAAGACAATCAAAACAATCATCAAAAACAAGACTAATTAAAAACAGCACATTAACTAACGAAATAGTTAATGTGCTGTTTTATTTTTTATTAATGTAGTCGTTTTGATAAATGTTCAATATTTTGTTGTGCGACATCATCAAAAGGAATATCAGCCCATTGTGCGATTTGTGATAGGTACCACAAAACGTCGCCCATTTCTTTAGTTAGTTTTTGTTTATCTAATTTATCAGCATGAAATGTGTATTTTTTAATCATTTCAATTACTTCACCAGACTCGCTGGCCAAGCCCAAAGCACAATTAGTTAATACTTGTTCATTACCATATAATGTTCGGTTAGCTAATTTTTGATATTCATTAAACTCCACAGTATAAAACCTCTATTCTTTTATTTCACTTGTTGATTAATCCATTGCCAAACTTCATCGCGACCCTCATGCGTTTGGGAACTAAAGAAGCGCATGGCTTCATCATTACTTTGTAAAGTATTAACAATTAACTTAAGATTTTTAGCACGTTGGTTACCTTTCACCTTATCAACCTTAGTTAATACTGTTAACAACGGAATTTGGTAATATTGCAAATATTGATGCATCGTAACATCATCATCAGTTGGTTTGTGACGACTATCAACTAATTGAATTGCGCCCCGTAATTCTTGCCGCGTTTCTAAATATGATTCAATCATCGCACCAAAACGTTCCCGTTCTTGTTTAGATACCCGCGCATAACCATAACCAGGCACATCTACTAAACGCATCTTGCCATTAATTTCATAAAAATTCAAAGTTTGTGTTTTCCCTGGTTTACTTGAGGTATGTGCAAAGCCGTTACGTTCAATTAAACAATTAATCAATGATGACTTACCAACATTAGAACGCCCTACCAAAACAATTTCAGGCAAATTATCAGGTGGAAATTGTTGAGTTGAAACTGCACTTACAAGTAATTTTACTTGATTAACTTTCATAAAATTTATCTCCATTGCTAAAGAAAGCCTACTCATTCACAAACGTAAATAATAGGCTTTCTTAATTAAATAATCATTTATTTATTTTTATCAGTGTCACTATCAGCAACTTTATCACGCAAAATTAATTTTGGTTCGCCATCGCCTTCAACAGCTGCCTTAGTAACGATAACCTTAGCAACATCTGGCCGACTTGGTAAATCAAACATCATATCTTGCATGACATCTTCAATAATAGAACGTAAACCACGTGCGCCAGTATTACGAACAATGGCCTTGTGGGCAATTGCATGTAAAGCATCTGGTTCAAATTCCAATTCGATGTTATCCAATGATAATAACTTTTGATATTGTTTTACCAAAGCATTCTTTGGTTCGGTCAAAATACGAACTAAGTCATTTTCATCTAAGCGTTCCAATGTTGCTAAAATTGGAATACGACCAATGAATTCAGGAATAATACCAAATTTCATTAAGTCTTCAGGAATGACTTGTTGCATAATTGATTTATTTGGATCAAGTTTCTTATTAGTGGAATCAGTACCAAAACCAATTGTCTTTTCGCCTAAACGATTCTTAACAATTTGTTCAATACCATCAAATGCCCCACCAACAATGAATAAGATATTAGTTGTATCAATTTGGATAAATTCTTGTTGTGGGTGCTTCCGACCACCTTGAGGTGGAACATTGGCGATAGTTCCTTCCAAAATCTTCAATAATGCTTGTTGAACACCTTCACCAGAAACATCACGAGTTATTGAAACATTTTCGCTCTTTTTAGCGATCTTATCAATTTCATCAATATAAATAATCCCGCGTTGGGCACGTTCAACATTGTAATCAGCATTTTGCAATAACTTAAGCAAGATGTTTTCAACATCTTCGCCAACATAACCAGCTTCAGTTAAAGTTGTAGCGTCAGCAATTGCAAATGGCACATTCAAAATACGTGCTAATGTTTGTGCTAAAAATGTTTTACCAGAACCAGTAGGTCCGACTAAAGCAATGTTACTCTTTTGTAATTCAGTATCATCATCACCAGAAACAGCCATTTGGTTAACACGCTTATAGTGGTTATAAACAGCAACTGATAAAGCACGTTTAGCTGCAGTTTGACCAATAACATATTGATCCAAAATTGCCATAATTTCATGTGGCTTAGGAATATCTAATAATTCCTTAGATGCGTCATCTTTTAATTCATCATCAATGATTTGTTTGCATAAATCAACACATTCATTACAAATATAGACGCCAGGGCCAGCAATGATTTTCTTTACTTGGTCTTGTGTTTTACCACAAAAAGAACAAGTAATTGGATCATTATTCTCATTGTTATCGAACATACATTCATTCCTCTCTTTGGAAGTCAACTTCGTAATTAAACACGAAGATTGGTGACATTGTTAATTAAGTAACTAATATTATAACCTCTAGTTATTAACAGGGCTAGTACTGATATTTATTAAACATCATCTTCCTGCTAAAACACAATAAATATATTATACCATTCCTTTAATAAGGATAAAATATAAAAAAACTAGTTTTCTGAGAAGGTTAACTACTCAAAGAAACTAGTTTAATTACGAAATATTACAATAAACTATTATTATTTATCGCTGTCTTTTGCATCTGCTTTGTCAGCTTTTTTAGGTGCTTCTTCCTTAGCAGAATCAGTAATAACTTTAATAGCATCACGGATAGCAATATCATGACTTAAGATATCATTGCTTAATGCTGCCCGAACTTGTGCTTCTTTCATCTTGTATTCGTCAGCTAAGTTCTTAATTTCTTCGTTAATTTCGTCTTCAGATGGTTTAATATCTTCAGCCTTAACAATGGCATCAAGAACTAAGTTAGTGCGAACATGTTGTTCAGCATCGCCAGCAAAGTGTTTCTTTAAATCTTCTTCACTAGTACCTGTGATTTGGAAGTAAAGTTTTGGACTAATACCTTGACGTTGAATATTGCCTAAGTATTGGTTCATTTCATCTTGAATTTCCTTATCAATCATTGCTTGTGGAATTTCTTCGATGGTTGCATTATTAGTTGCTTCTTCGATTGCAGCATCTTCAACTGCAGCGTCAGCAGCAGCCTTCTTTTGATCTGTTAATTCTTTCTTGATCTTCTTCTTTAATTCATCAAGTGTGTCAACGTCTTCATCAACATCTTTAGCAAATTCATCGTCTAATTTTGGTAATTGCTTTTCACGTACTTCATGAATCTTAACCTTGAAGACTGCTTCTTTACCAGCAACTTCTTTAGATTGATAATCTTCTGGGAATGTTACTTTAACTTCAACATCATCGCCAGCTTTGTGACCAATTAATTGATCTTCAAAACCAGGAATGAAAGTACCAGAACCTAATTCTAATGAGTAGTTGTCTGCTTTACCACCATCAAATGGCTTACCATCAATAGAACCAGCATAATCGATAGTTACAGTGTCGCCTTTCTTAGCTTCACCGTCTTCTTTCAAAACAAGTTCAGCTTGTTCGTTACGTAATTTTTCTAATTCAGCGTTAACATCCTTAGCAAGTACGCGCCGATCTTGTTTAGGTACTACTAAATCCTTGTATTGACCTAATTTAACTTCTGGTTTAACAGTAACTGTTGCCTTGATAACCCATGGTTCATCTTTTTCCATCTTTTCGATGCTAATTTCAGGTTGATCAACAGGTTCAATCTTAGCTTCAGCAACCGCTGCATCATATGCACCAGGTAATAATAAGTTTAAAGTATCTTCATATAATGAAGATTCACCATACATCCGGTTAAAGATTTGACGAGTTACTTTACCCTTACGGAATCCAGGGACATTCAAATTACGACGTACACGGTTAAATGCACGATCTAAGCCCTTTTTAATTTCTTCTTGATCAATTTCGAAAGTAAGTTCACCTTTATTGGTGTCTTTCTTTTCCCATTTAACTGACATAATTTCCCTCCGCTATTGTGTTGTTTTCGTTGCAATAACGCAATATATACTAATATAGAATATACTATTATTACGCTATTTTCAATGTTTATTAGCGGTTAATTTAATTTAAAACTATTTTTTAAGTAAGTTAGTAATCATCGTATGATACATGTCATGCATCTTTTGCAAAATTTGTTGACCACCAGCAGCCACAAGATTACTACCAGCAAATGTAAATGGATCACGATAAATTACCTTAGTTGTTTCGTTATCTTCACCAATTAATAATATTTTGATTGGTAATTCAAAGGTGATTTCATCATTTTCTTGCATTAATAATGTCCCTACTTCAGGATTACCAAAAATAACTAAGCGTGTTGGTTTAATCGTTAAACCAACAGCTGCTGCTTCCGCAGTTTGATCAATGATACTAAAAATTTTAAATTGTTTTTCATTAATAAATTGCTTTACTTCTTTAGTTACTTCATCAATGTTCTTAGGTATTAATTGATTAATCATGTTAGTCATCCTTTATTAAAAATATAAAAAAAGAGTAGTACTTATGTACTACTCCATTATTGTTCTCTACTATTTATTAGTCAAGAATCTTAGTTACCACACCGGCACCAACAGTACGTCCGCCTTCACGAACAGTAAACTTAGTACCTTCTTCGATAGCAACTGGAGCAATCAATTCAACGTCGAATGTTACGTTATCACCAGGCATAACCATTTCTACGCCTTCTGGTAATTCGATAACACCAGTTACGTCAGTTGTGTGGAAGTAGAATTGTGGACGATAGTTTGAGAAGAATGGTGTGTGACGACCACCTTCGTCTTTTGTTAAGACGTAAACTTGTCCTTCAAACTTAGTATGTGTTTGGATTGAACCTGGCTTTGCTAATACTTGGCCACGAACAACTTGATCACGGTTGATACCACGTAATAAGATACCAACGTTATCGCCGGCTTCACCAACATCAAGAGTCTTACGGAACATTTCCAAACCTGTTACAGTTGACTTCAAGATATCTGGTTTCAAACCTACGATTTCTACTTCGTCACCGATCTTAACTGTACCACGGTCGATACGACCTGAAGCAACAGTACCACGACCAGTAATTGTGAATACGTCTTCTACAGGCATTAAGAATGGTTTATCTGTGTCACGTACTGGTGTTGGGATGTATTCATCGATAACATCCAATAAGTGTAAGATAACCTTTTCTTGTTCTGGGTCGCCTTCAAGAGCTTTCAATGCGGAGCCACGAATTACAGGAATATCATCACCAGGGTAATCGTATTCTGATAATAATTCACGTACTTCCATTTCAACTAAGTCGATCAATTCATCATCGTCAACTAAGTCAGTCTTGTTTAAGAACACAACGATGTACTTAACACCAACTTGACGAGCTAACAAGATGTGTTCACGAGTTTGTGGCATAGGACCATCTGTTGCAGCAACAACCAAGATAGCACCATCCATTTGAGCGGCACCAGTGATCATGTTC
>CAWUZD010000046.1:0-13798 GCA_963926925.1 uncultured Lactobacillaceae bacterium | reverse complement strand
TAAAGTAATTTACTAAAAAAGGAACATTTTTACGAGTATGAATTCTTCCTAAGTAAAGAAAGATTGGTGTTTTAATTGGTATTATTTTTTGTTTTCCTTCAAATTTATTACTAAAAATAATGCCATTTTGAATAACTTTTGTTTTAATTCCAATAGTGGCAAAACGTTTAGCAATCGCTTCTGAACAAGCTACTTTATATAAATTTCTAATTGCATAAAGATGAACTATAGCCATTAAATTACCCAATACTTTTCCTTTACGTTGAGGATAATCTTCAAAAGGATAATTATGCAAAGTAGTAAGATGAAATCGCTGTGTATGCTCTTTCTTTTTTACATAACTATTAATAAGATCAGGAATTAAACCATGCGAATGCACTATATTAAAGTCGTTTTTTTCAATAAACTTAAAGATATTCTCTTTTTCTTGAGCATCATTTTTAAACTCAACAACATTAATACCTAAATCTTCAAAATCTTTACGTCGTGATTTATTAACATCATCGGGTTTTAAGGTAATAATTGTTGGTTCAAAATTATTAAGATTATGATAGTTTACCAATAAATTGTATAAAACGTTTACTGGCCCACAATTAATAGTGGTTGTAATAATGTAACAAACTTTCATATTATTTACTCTTGACTGGATCGATTGTTTTACCTAACTTACCTTTTTCGCCATCATTAAATGCTTTAGCGAAAATTTTAAAGGCCTTCATACGAATTCCTTGATATTCATTATTGCGAAGAATTACAGCACCATACTTTTTTACTAACATAAAATATGGATATAACTTAGCAATATTTCCTTTACCATATTTTTTAATTGAATAAATTTCATTTCTGAAACCATAATATTTTTTCCAAAGTGGTGCAACTTCTAATTGAACTTCAGTATATAAATGAATCTTAGCATCAACGACAACATAATAACGATAACCATGATTATGCATGCGAATTGAATATTCAGAATCATCAAACCAAATAAAGAAATCTTTTACAGGTAATCCTATTTGACGTACCATTTGTGAACGATAAACTGCACCAACAAATGGCCAATTATCAACATAAAAATTACCATGTTGATAATCTTCAACAGTTGCTGAACGAAAACGTAGTGTATCTTTATTTACTAAAAACTTACCAGCACCAGGTTCTAATTTATCATTTCGATACATTGTTCCACAAAATGCCATTGTATCAGTGTGTTGTTCAGCAGCATTAACAATTTTTTCAAAATAATCTCTATCATATGAGGCATCATCATCAGAAATAGCTATTAAATCAGTATTTTCTTCTAATGCTGCTTTCATACCGTAATAAAATCCGCCTGAACCACCTAAATTTTCATTTAGTTTAATATATTTAATTTTATCTTTATTTTCGTTAAGAATATCTTCAATATATCCATATGTACCATCAGTTGAATTATTATCAACAACAATAATTTTTTGGGCAGGATATGTTTGTTCAAATTGTTTTAACAAAGCATTTCTAATTGCTATTTTTCGATTAAAAGTTACGATTACTGTTGTATATGAAAGCATTATTTTTCCTCTTATTATTTAATTGGTGTAAATATCGTAGTAAAAGGTACAAAGTTTAAATATGAATTACCTGAGAACATTATCATGTATAAAACAAGTGCACTAGCCATAATATTTACTAATATAACAATAATTTTATTATCCAAAAATTTACTAATAATATATGGCACCATTAAAATTTCTGTAGTATTTAATAATGTATCTAACCGGTATCCTAAAGTTCCATATCCAATAAATATTAGTGCAACCAATGTCCCTGATAGATAAACATTAGCAATTGTATCCATAAATTTATTATCTTTTTCTGTAGCATAACGATCATGAACCATTACATAAAGTAAAATCACAATAATTTGAATAATTAAAGTAATCACACTAGCAGAAGAATTAGTAGTATAAGCTGTTGATGTGACATAACTACTACCATTAGTTAATTTACTAACTAAAGCTGGATTAAGTTTTAAAAATATTCCTATTCCATAGGCAATAATTAAATACAAAATAGTTTTAAAGTAAGTAATATTCTTATTAAAGTAATTGGCTAGTAGATAAGCAAAGATAATAATAAAAGCGCCTTTATGGATGCTTTCAGCAATTAACGTAATGATTAAAAATGGGATTGGGCGTTTTTCACGAATATATTTGATTGCATATAAGCAGATGATTGCAGAAAGTGATGACCGAATCTGTCCTAAGTCACGAACCCAGTAAAAACGAGCATAGTAATAAAGTAAGCATAAGCCGCCTAAACCAGGTTGAACGTTTTTATATAAGAAAATAAAAAGTAAGCCTAAGGTTAAGACGGCAAAGCAAAATTCAAAGGCAAAAAAATCGAGATGGCAAAAGTGAGCGATATTATTTAATAACACATAACCTTTTTCAAAATCATGATTACCCGTTAAGTAGTATTGATAATAAGTGCCATAATCATAACCGACGTTATAACGAATACCAGCTACTACTGCTAAAATCGCGGCTGAAATGAATAAACCGTAGTTATGCTTCGACAAAAAATCAATCATTGATAAACAAGCTAAGATAATGAATAAAATAATAAATAAACTCACGATTCCATCTCCGTTTTGCGTCTTATTTCCGCAATAACTTGTAATAAATCAAATATCTAAGTTTTGGTGGTAATAAGTTTGTTGCTGTTACGCCACCCAAAGTAATTACTAAATCACGCCAGTTATAAAAATGTTCGCGGTAGAATACCAAACGCATCTTAATATTACGCTTGAGATAATCAACGCCACCCCGGCGGTCCATCATGTCTTGCCCAGCCCGCACATAGACAAAGATATGTTCATCATTGCCAAAGTGATAGCCGGCTTCAATGGCCCGCACCCATAAGTCGTAATCTTCAAAACCATCAAAAGCGCGGTAATTACCGAGCTTGAGAATTTTATCCCGCTTATACATCACACTCATGTGGTTCATTGGGTTCCGCCGGTGCGCAAATTTCACAATTTC
Organism: uncultured Lactobacillaceae bacterium; assembly: GCA_963926925.1. GTDB lineage: Bacteria > Bacillota > Bacilli > Lactobacillales > Lactobacillaceae > Paralactobacillus_A. Next base: position 10,778 of record CAWUZD010000046.1, on the reverse strand, counting down.
ATCTTGGTGTAAAGGCACGTTTCGATAAGCAACAATGTTAGTTTCATCCCCATCAAACTCAGCAGTTTGCCCACCATAGATATCATAATCACCTTGTTGCATCGCTTGTAATGACCAGGCAAGACGTTGGGGAGCAGCAATGTCATCCGCATCCATCCGTGCGACGAGGTTATACTTACAACGTTGTAAGCCATACGCTAAGGCATAGGCTAAGCCATGATTCTTTGCTAAGTGATAGATACTAAATAATTGTGGATATTGCTGCTGGTAAGTAGTTAATACGACTTCTAAGGCTGGTGTTAATGGTCCATCGGCCACAATAACCATTTCTTGTGGGGGCACAGTTTGATCAAGCATACTTTGAATCGCTTTGCGAAAGTATGCCGGTACTTCATTCCGATAAACAGCCATCAATACTGATACTTGTGCAGTCATTAGCGTGCGCCATCCCCTGTAATTACTACCCGTAAGGTTTCAAAGACAATCTTAAAATCTTCCCAGAAACCGAAGTGTTCGATGTAGTGTTTATCCATCGCATACTTTTGGGCGGGGGTAACGTCATAACCACCGTGCACTTGGGCGTAGCCACTAAGACCAGGTTTAACTACCAAGCGTTGTTCAAAACCAGGCACGTCCTTACTAAATTGTTCGGTCAAGTTGGGCCGTTCGGGACGGGGTCCAATCATACTCATTTCACCTTTAATAACATTGAGTAATTGTGGAAGTTCGTCAATGCGGGTCTTGCGCATGAATTTACCAATTTTAGTAACCCGGGCATCATGTTTCTTGGCCCAAATCGCACCACTTTTACTTTCGGCATCGTTATACATTGAACGTAACTTACTAATCATGAACCGTTGCCCCATTAAGCCAACGCGTTCTTGCCGGTAAACGGGACTGCCGGGTGTTTCTAACCGCACTAAAAGTGCGAACAATAAGATGATGGGTGAGGTCGCAGCAAATAAACCACTAGCGGCAATCACATCCAAATAACGTTTTAAGGTTAAATAATTGCTGTTTAAAGGATGATCGAGTTTATCTTCGAATGAATAATGTTGTTGCTTATTTTTCAAAATAACGCCTCTTATTGATTAATATAATGCCAATACTTGGCAATGCCACTTTCAATGTCATAGTGTGGTTGGAAGCCTAAGTTCCGCAACTTGGTGATATCAGCGTATGAATACTTAATATCACCGGTCCGTTCTGGTAAGTATTCGAGCTTCAATTGTTTATGGGCGGCATGTTCGTAAGCGCGAATCACGTCGTTTAATGTTGTGCCTTTTCCAGCCGCAACGTTGAAGACTTCATGATTAATGTCAGATTCTTTAGTTAATAATACTAAGGCATCAATGACGTCATCAATGTACACAAAGTCACGCACTTGTTGGCCATCACCATAAAGTTTAAAAGTTTTATTATTTTTGATGCAATCACTAATAATTGAGAGCACACCGGAGTATGGTGATGATGGGTTTTGTTTTGGTCCATAAATATTAAAGAACCGGGTTGCCACTGTGGGAATATCATACAAGCGCCCGTAATCCATTAAGTACCGTTCGGTCGCGAACTTATCAATCGCGTATGGTGTTAATGGATCAATCGTACTGGTTTCGACCTTTGGCAATTGGGGGTCATTCCCATAAACAGCGGCTGATGACGCAAATAACACTTTCTTAACTGGCAAATGATACTTGCGTAAGATTTCTAGTAAGTAAATATTAGCTTCCTGGTTCGTTTGGTGGGTTTCGTAAGGCCGCACTACGGAATCAGCAACACTCGCAATTCCGGCAAACATGTAAATGTAGTCGAAATGTTCGTTTAATAATAAATCCTTCATAAAGACTTTATCAGTAATGTCAGCTTGGTAAGTTGTCACTAATTGGGAGTCCGGAATATTACTGCGCAATCCCATTGAGAAGTCATCGACAATGATAATTTGGTCATTCGCTTTGACCAAACGATCAGCCAAGTTTGAACCAATAAAACCAGCTCCACCGGTAATTAAGATCTTACTCATGCGAAGAAAAACACCTCTTTCTTATTAATTAGAAAAACCAAAACCGTTTTTTCTTATGTGGATTAATTTTGGTAAAGTCACCAATGGTGACCGGTTCACCGTTAATTATTTTCTTAGCATTGGTTTGCATTTGTTGAGCCATCGCAGCACCATTCGTCTTGGTTAGTTTGGCAAACGCTGTTTGCATACGGAAATTGCGGCCCTTAAGATTATGTGCATCTGAGGCAAAAACATAACCCATGTTGGCATCAATGATTTGTTGCGTTAGTTGCGTGACATGGGTGCCAAAGATATCGAGGTAACTGCTTGCCGTTAATTGGGTTAAACAGCCATTCGTTACTAATTCATATAGTAAATCTGGGTCATTTTGAATTCCCTGGTTCCGTTCCGGGTGCACAATCACGGGTACAATGTCCCGTGCTTCAAGTTCAGGCAGAATATCATCCAAGAAGTAAGTTGGCACATGGGAGTGTGGCATTTCTAACATTAAATAATGATTGCCTTCATCGGCGAAGAGAATGTCATCATCATCAATTGCCTGGATTAAGTCTCCCGTTAAGTGCACTTCCTGGCCCGGAAAAACGGTTAGCGGAATGTGATGTTCATCCAATGCGGCTTGAAAAGCGGCCGTTTTCCGAATTACATCCGCCTTATGATTAGTATATTTACCATCCATATGGTGTGGCGTCAGCAAACTATGCGTAATGCCGTTTTGCACTGCCACTTGCGCCAGGGCGAGCGAATGTTCCATATCAGGTGAACCATCGTCAACACCTGGCAAAATATGTGAATGTAAATCAATCATTACCCTTCACGCTTCTTCTTTTTATCATCACTGGCACCATAGTAACCACCATAATAGCCACCATAGTAACCACCGTAATAACCACCAGATTCTTTGGCCGTTACCCGGTTCATAATCGCACCGATGATATTCGCATCAACATGCCGTAATAAGTTGCAAGCCCGTAAGAGTGCATCCTTATTAGCAATCCCTTGCGGAACAACCATAATGACGCCATCAACCTTAGAACCTAAGACCTGCGCGTCAGTTACCGTGTTAACGGGTGGAATATCCAAGATAATTAAGTCATAGTGTTCACTTAAGAAGTTTAATAATTCCTCCATACGCTTAGAACCTAATAATTCAGCAGGGTTAGGTGGGATGGGACCACTGGTTAAGACACTGAGATTATTAATGAAAGTTGGGTGGACAACTTCGTTCAAATCGACGGATTCTTGTGAAGTAATAATGGTTGTTAAACCCTTATTATTAGGAACACTGAACGTACGGTGCATCGTTGGCCGCCGTAAGTCAGCATCGACTAATAATACTTTCTTACCTTCTTCAGCCCAGGAAACCGCCATATTAGCACTAACGGTAGACTTACCTTCTGATGGGTTAGAAGAAGTAAAGGCTAATGTCTTAAACGTCTTACTAATAAATGAAAATTGAATATTCGTCCGGATGGTCCGGTACTGTTCCGCAATGGCTGAATGTGGTTCCGTTGCGGTAATTAACGCAACCCCATACTTCATGGAGTTTTCATCTAACTTTGTCTTATGCTTTTTGAAGATATCGAATAACGCCATAGTCTAAACCCTCCGATGTGAGTAGCGTGCGTTGCTATTATTGTGATGATGTTGTTTGACAATTTCACTCTTAATCTTGCTAGCGGGAATTTCACTAATCATGCCGAGATCATTCAAACCCGCAACGTCAGTAATGAAGCTTTCATTATCAACAGTCCGGTCAAGACCATTAATGACAAAGGCGAAGATTAACCCTAAAAGTAAACCAACTACCAAACCAAGCAATGTATTTAAGACCACCCGTGGTGAAACGGGATGATTATTGCTTGTTGCCTTAGAAAGAATTGAAACGTTGTTCACATTCATAATGTTCTTAATCTGCGCTTTGAAGACTTGCGCAGTAGTATTCGCAATCGCTGCGGAAAGTTCAGGGTTACTTGATTTAACTTGTAATGAAAAGACTTGTGAGTTTTGTTGACTGGTGATGTTAATATCATTCTTCAATTCACCAGTGTTTAAGTGGTGACCTTGATATGTAATTTTTTGACTAACTTCGTCCAAAATAGCGGGGCTAGTAATAATATCCTTATATGTACTGATCATTTGTACATCAGTTTGAATTTGTGCGCCATTAGCGGCTAAATTATCATTATTTTGTTTACGGTTAACTAAAATTTCCGTGGTTGAACTGTATTTTGGTGTAATAAAGAATAATGAAACTACTAATGATAAGATGGTGAAAATCACCGTTGTCCAAATAATTAAGTTACTGCGGCGGCGTAACACAGCGAGGATGTCACTTAAATCATTAAAATGTGACCGCTTTTCCTGTGTTTCTAAATCATTATTCACCCGGATCGCTCTCCCTTTTTCCAAAAAATTAAAAAATATTGTGAATTTATAAAATTACATAACAAGTTTTATTATAAAAAATTTTAATGAAACTTTGCAATTGTTAATGACATTTTTTATCAATTAGTCATTTTTTGTTTAAAAAAAAGCAGCTATCTATTTTAGATTAGATAACTGCTTAGTTTTATTATTCATCAGCAAGTTTTTTCAATGCATTATATACAGCTTTATTTTGTAATACTTCATGCATTGCCTGCATCATATCTTGTTCAGGATGTTTGGATTTAACAATGTGCTTAGAATGAATAATTAAATCAGCATTATTTATTTTATCGTTCATTATTATCATCCTTTTTATTTATTAAAAAAGCAGCTATCCAAATGGATAGCTGCTTAGTTTTATTCATCTTTAATGAAATTAGTCAGCAGAACCGCCGTTCTTCTTGATAATTTCTTCTTGGATGCTCTTTGGTACTGGTTCGTAGTGGTCAAATGTCATTGTGAATGTACCACGTCCTTGTGTTGAGGAACGCAATGTTGTTGCGTAACCGAACATTTCAGCTAATGGTACCATCGCATTGATCATTTGAGCGTTACCACGTGCTTCCATACCTTCAACACGACCACGCCGTGCTGTGATTGATCCCATAACATCGCCAAGGTATTCTTCTGGTGTAACTACTTCGACACGCATAATTGGTTCCAAAATAACTGCGCCAGCGTTCTTAGCAGCGTTCTTCAACGCTAATGAAGCAGCAACTTTGAATGCAGCTTCAGAAGAGTCGACTTCGTGGTAAGAACCATCATATAACTTAGCTTTGATATCGATCAATGGGTAGCCTGCCAAGACACCGTTTTCCATAGCTTCTTTCAAGCCTTGTTCTACGGCTGGAATGTATTCACGAGGAACTACACCACCGACAATAGCATCTTCGAATTCGAAGCCTTTGCCTTCTTCGTTTGGTGTGAAGTCAATCCAAACATCACCGTATTGACCTTTACCACCTGATTGCCGGACAAATTTACCTTGAGCTGATGCTTCTTTAGTAAATGTTTCACGGTATGCAACTTGTGGTTCACCAACTTTAGCAGAAACCTTGAATTCACGCTTCATACGGTCAACCATGATATCCAAGTGTAATTCACCCATCCCAGCGATTAATGTTTCGCCTGTTTCTGGGTTAGTTTCAGCACGGAAGGTTGGGTCTTCTTCTGATAATTTTTGTAACGCATTGTCTAACTTGTCACGGTCTTCTTTTGAATCTGGTTCAATAGAAACTTGGATAACTGGATCTGGGATTTCTAGTGATTCCAAAATCAATGGGTGATCAACGTCAGTCAATGAGTCACCAGTTGTGGTATTCTTCAAGCCGATTGCGGCTGCGATATCACCTGAGAATACTTCAGGAATTTCCTTACGGTGGTTAGAGTGCATTTGTAACAAACGACCAATACGTTCACGAACGTTCTTTGATGCGTTTAATACATATGAACCTGATTGTAAAGTACCTGAGTAAACCCGGATGTATGTTAACCGACCTACGAATGGGTCAGTAGCAATCTTAAATGCCAATGCTGCGAATGGTTTGTCATCACCGGCAGTTAATTCTACTTCGTCGCCTGTTTCTGGATCAGTTGCGTTGTATGGACGTACTTCCAATGGTGATGGTAAGTAGTCGATAACGGCATCCAATAACATTTGTACACCTTTGTTCTTGAAAGCAGAACCTGCTAATACTGGGTAGAATTCCAAGTTCAAAGTTGCTTTACGAATTGCGGCACGTAATTCGTCGTTAGTGATGTCTTCACCGCCTAAGTACTTTTCCATAATGTCGTCGTCAACATCAGCAACAGCTTCAATTAAGTCAGCACGACGTTTTTCAGCTTCTTCACGGTATTCTTCTGGAATATCAACAGTATCCCACTTAGTACCTAATTCATCTTCGTCGTATAAGTCGGCTTTCATTTCGATTAAGTCGATAACACCTTCGAAACTGTCTTCAGAACCGATAGGCATTTGGATAGCATGTGCGTTTGCTTCCAAACGATCATGTAATGTTTGTACTGAGTAGTCAAAGTCAGCACCCATTTTATCCATCTTATTTACGAAAACAATCCGTGGTACGCCGTATGTTGTAGCTTGACGCCATACGTTTTCAGTTTGTGGTTCAACACCTGATTGACCATCCAAAACAGTGATCGCACCATCCAAAACACGTAATGAACGTTCTACTTCGATAGTGAAGTCAACGTGTCCTGGGGTATCAATGATGTTGATACGATAATTCTTCCATTGCGCAGTGGTAGCAGCAGATGTGATAGTGATACCACGTTCTTGTTCTTGTGCCATCCAGTCCATTTGTGAAGCACCATCGTGGGTTTCACCAATCTTATGGATTTTACCTGTGTAGTACAAGATACGTTCAGTGGTAGTTGTTTTACCAGCGTCAATGTGAGCCATGATCCCGATATTACGGGTTCTTTCTAATGGAAATTCACGTTTGTTTGCCATGAACTATACCCCTTCATTAAATTTTTTATTTTAAAAATAGCTACTATACGCTTGCGAAGGCAAGTATATAATAGCCAAATGATATTACCAACGATAATGTGCGAATGCACGGTTAGCGTCAGCCATCTTGTGAGTATCTTCACGTTTCTTAACGGCTGCACCAGTGTTATTAGCAGCATCCATGATTTCACGTGCTAAACGTTCATCCATGGTATGTTCACCACGTAAACGTGCATATTGTGTAATCCAACGTAAGCCTAAAGTTGTACGACGTTCTGGACGAACTTCGATAGGAACTTGGTAGTTAGCACCACCGATACGGCGTGCCCGTACTTCCAAAACAGGCATAACATTCTTCATTGCTTGTTCGAAGACTTCCAATGGATCCTTACCAGTTTGTTTCTTAATAATATCAAATGCGTTATATAAAATTGTTGATGCAACCCCACGCTTACCATCAACCATTAAGTTGTTGATTAAACGTGTTACCAATTTAGAGTTGTAAATTGGATCAGGTAAAACATCACGTTTTGCCACAGCACCTTTTCTTGGCATTTCGTCGACCTCCCTAAAATGTTTTTATTGTTTAATAATTATTATTTCTTTTGTTTAGGACGCTTTGCACCGTACTTAGAACGACCTTGCATACGACCGTCGACACCGGCAGTATCAAGCGCACCACGAATAATATGGTAACGAACACCAGGTAAGTCCTTTACACGACCACCACGAATTAAAACAACGCTGTGTTCCTGTAAGTTATGGCCAATACCAGGAATGTAAGCAGTAACTTCAACTAAGTTTGATAAACGTACACGGGCATATTTACGTAAAGCTGAGTTAGGCTTCTTAGGTGTCATTGTGCCGACACGTGTAGCAACCCCACGCTTTTGAGGAGCAGGATTATTAGTTAAAGTTTTCTTCATGCTGTTGTAACCAAAGTTCAAAGCTGGTGAGTTTGACTTGGTTGTTTTTGATTTACGACCTTGACGTACCAATTGATTAATTGTTGGCATTATTTTGGTCCTCCCTTCTTCACTTTTTGTAATTATTTTGTAATTGTAAGTCCACACATCCAGGTGGTTCTTTTTTTAGCTAAAATAACAATACATCAAAATATATTATTAATCGCTTTAACAAATACCGATGATTAGTTTACTATTTTAATGCTTGTCCGTCAACATTTTTTCGAAAGTTTTCTATAATAGAATTAGTTTTTTAGAGAGGTCGTAAATATGCAAAAAAGTACGCAGCAAAGCAAGAAAGTATTAACTTTATTTAGTTTCTTTGCATTGACAGCGTCAATGGTAATGACTATTTATGAATACCCGAGTTTTGCCACTGCCAAGTTTGCCGTCATCTTCTTTACGATTTTTGGCGGCATTTTTTGGTTATTACCAACCGCGTTAATCGCTGCTGAAATGGCGAGCGTTGAAGGTTGGAGTACTGGTGGTGTGTTTGGCTGGGTTGGTCATGCATTTCATAATGAAAAAATTGGTTTTCTTGCTATCTTCTTTCAATGGTTCCAAATCACCGTTGATTTTATTACGATGAGTTATTTTGTTATCGGCATGATTTCGTATGTGTTTCATTTACCGATTTTGAATGATAACTTATTAGTAAAGTTTTTGAGTGTGGCAGTATTATTCATCATAATTACCTTAATTCAGTTAGGTGGGACCAAGTATACTGCCAAAATTGCCCAGTTCGGGTTATTATTCGGCATTATTGGCGTTTCATTAATCTTCTTCGGTTTAGCAATTGCTTATGTTTGCCAAGGTAATCATATTTACATTAAATTTGGCTGGCATGAATTATTGCCAAACTTTCATGGTCGCGGCACATTAACGGTTTTTGCTACTTTCATCTTGGCATTTAGTGGTATTGAATCATCTGCCTCTCACATTGATGAATTACAAAATCCCGAAGATAATTATCCATTAGTCATGGGCATTTTGGTTGTCTTATCAATTATTTTAAATGCCGCAGGTGGCTTAAGTATTGCGGTCGTAGTACCCCAACATGAACTTTCCCTTGATGGTGGTATTTACCAAGCTTTCAAATTACTATTACTCCACTTTGATCCGCATTTGACATGGTTATTAGATTTCTTCATCTTAATGATTGTTTTTGGGGTCATTGGTGGCATTAGTTCCTGGGTTGTTGGTCCATCCCGGGGGATGCAAGTTGCGGCTGAATACGGGATGTTACCACACCAATTACGTAAGAAGAATAAGCATGATGTACCCGTTAATATCATTATTATTCAGACGATCTTAGTAATTATGTGGGATGCTGTTTTAACTTTCTTAGGTGGTAAGAGTAATATTTCGTTCTTAATCGCTACATCACTAGGAACGTTAATCTACCTATTATGTTACCTATTAATGTATGGTGCTTACTTCATGTTAATTTTCAAGCATCGTAACTTACCACGGACTTATACTGTCCCAGGTGGCATGGTTGGTAAAATTATTTTGTGGATATCTGGTATCTCCACATCAATCTTTGCGTTTGTCGTGACCTTTACGCCATCCGCTGTTTTACCCGCTGCCCAAGCCCATGTTTACCAAATCATCTTGGCGATTTGCTTAACCGTAACCATTATTTTGGCCATCACGATTATTGTTTTACAACGCTTCTATAACAAGCATAATCATTATCCGGTAAAACATTTCTAAACTAAAAAACGGTCTACGAAAATTTCCGTAGACCGTTTTTTATTATGCAAAAATATCAAGATGTAATTGCTCAACAATGTCGTGTAATAACTTCATCCCGGCAACACTGTTACCTGGTTTATCAATTGGTGGGCTAAAAATACCAATGCCATACTTGTGTGGTACGGCCGACATTAAGCCGCCACCAACACCACTTTTGGTAGGAACACCAATGTGCATTGAGAAGTCACCCGATTCATTGTATAACCCGGCTGTTAACATCAATGATTTAACAATCATCGCACTTTCTGTTGAAACAATCCGTTGGTGATTCCATGGTGCCACTCCACCATTAGCCAACAATGCACCCAAGTTTGCTAAATCAAGTGCCGTCACGTTGACTGAACATTGTTTAAAATATGAATCAAGGACATCATTCACATCACCATCCCACATGCCTTTACCACGCATGTAGTAAGCAATAGAACGGTTAATATCACCAGTAGCTGATTCGGAATGATAAACTTCTTCATTTAAAGTAATGTCATTATCATTAAAGACAACTTTCATAAAATCAAGAATCCGGCTAAAGCGTTCGTCACTATCCTTGCCCTTTACTAAGGAATTAACAACAATCGCACCCTGGTTAACAAAAGGATTCATCGGATCCTTCCGTTGTTTAATTTCCATATTTAATAAGGAATTAAACGCAAAACCAGTTGGTTCAGCATCAACTTTTTCGAAAACTTCATGCAAGCCATTATCAGCGATTGCTAGCATTAAGACTGGCACCTTTGAAATACTTTCGATGGCAAAACGCACCTGGGCACTACTATCAGGATTACCACAAAGTTGCACCCCATTATTCTGCAAATCATACAAAGCAATCCCTAATTGTGCCGGATTAACTTTAGCAAGTGCCGGGATGTATTGGGCGTTCTTGCCCTTTTGATAGTACTTAAAATTCTTCGCAACTAAATCATGTAATTGCTGTGTATCCATCATTTTATTGCCTCCTTTTGCCTTCATTCTAGCATTATTACTAATGTGAACTTTAACAAAACGAACCGCAAAATGAGTAAAAAAAAGCTCTAAGTTAACAACTTAGAACTAGAAATGGAGGAGAGTGGATTCGAACCACCGAACCCGAAGGAGCGGATTTACGGTCCGCCGCGTTTAGCCACTTCGCTACTCCTCCGTA
>CAWUZD010000045.1:0-5807 GCA_963926925.1 uncultured Lactobacillaceae bacterium | reverse complement strand
TGTGGGGTATTTCTGGTACAATTATGCAATTTGTATCTCAAAACGAGAATATTCCCGCAACCTGGTTTTTATCAGTACGAACATTTTTCGCCGGTGTTGTGTTATTAATCGTAGCGGCAATTCAACAAAAAGGTCATATTTTTGGCGTTTTTAAATCACTTAAACAAATTGGCTGGTTATTAGCTTATGCAATTTTTGGTTTAATGGCTAACTTATATACATTTTATATTAGTGTGCAGACTGGTAACTCATCAGTGGCAACTATCTTGCAATACTTAGGGCCATTCTTTATTTTGTTAGGTAATTTAATTTTTAAACATTTGAAACCAATTCGTAGTGAAATGATTGCATTTGGTATTGCGCTAGTGGGTGTTTTCTTAACCATTACACGTGGTAATATTCACTCATTAGTAGTACCACCAATTGCCATTTTCTGGGGTATCTTAGCTGGTGTAACAGCGGCGTGCTATGTTGTTTTCCCACGTCCATTAGTTGAAGAAGGTAATTCACCAATTGTTATTTTAGGTTGGGGTGCGTTGATTAGTAGTATCTTCTTTAACATGATGCATCCAATGTGGGTTAACCCACCACGGATTACTCCAGTATTAGTAATTTCAATTGGCGCAATTATTTTAGTTGGTACTGTTTTAGCATTCTCATTGTTAATTTACAGTACTACATTTGCACCATCATCAGCAATTAGTATTATGGATGCTTTCCAACCCGTTGTAACATTCGTATTAAGTCTTATTTTCTTCCACATGCCATTTAATATTGTTGAAGCAATTGGGGTTGTGATTGTTTTAATCGCGGTTTATATCCTTCAAAAACCCGAAACTACCCTCTAATTTTATTTGCAGATGTGGTAATATGGTTATATTGCGTTAGTTAAGAAAGGATTTGAATTAATATGATGTTAGGTGCAATTTCACCATTTACATATATTTGGATAGCTATTTTAATTGTATTAATTTACTTTTTGTTACGTTCATTTTACTTTTGGTTGCAACGGAAGAGCTTAGCTAAGCTAGGTGGTCCGCTTAGTGAAAAGCAATTTGAAAGTACTATGCGTAAGGCCCAATTGATTGACTTACGTGAAAAATCAGAATTTGATCATGGTCATATTTTGGGTGCACGCAATATTCCATATTCACAATTCCAATATAGTTATCAAGGTTTACGGAAAGACTTACCTGTTTACTTATACGATTCTGGTGTAAGTTTATCAACACGGGCTGCAATTAAATTACGTAAAGCCGGTTACCAACATATTTATTGGCTCAAAGATGGCTATTTAAATTGGAAGGGTAAAACTAAGAAAAAATCAAATTAATAGTTAAAAATAAAAAGAAGCTGGTTTAATTAAACCAGCTTCTTTTTATTTGTCATCATGGTTAACTGTTAAAATTTCAAAAGGAATTTTCTTTTGAATTACTAATTGGCGTGCAGCCATGTTGAAGTATGTATTAATTGATAGACCAATGCTTTTGAGCTCTTTGGTTAGTTCATCCTTAAGCTCATCATCGATGCGAATAGTAGTTACAGTCATTGTTAATATCTCCTTTAATGATTATATTTTAATATACAATTGATATACTTTTGAAAAACATATATACTATGAGTATTATTTTTTAGGAGCAAATTAATGAATAAAAAAATTATTGCAATATTGATGCCATTAGCAGTTATGATAATGGCTATTTTTTCGGTAATCAAAGTCCAAGCTGCTGGTCAAAATTTAACTAATGCTGAACCAGCAATTATTGATAGTATTACCACTAACACCACAACGACACGGGTTGGTGATGACCTTAGCATTACAGTTAACTTTAGTGAAAAAAAGCGTGATCAAATTCAACCTGGTGATTATTTAAACATTAAATTACCAGCCGCTTTAACTGGTTATAATAAAACTGCTAATCTTGTTAATAGTGATGGTAAAACACTAGGTAAAGTAATTATTACAAATTCACAGGCGCAAATTCAATTTACTAATGCCGTTGATTCCCAAACTTTACAAAATATTAAGGGATGGTTTACTTTTAGAGTTCAAGCCAATGATCGTAGTGAAGGTACAACTACGACAACAGTAGGTAATGATACTGTTCATACAATTACAGCTCACTGGGGTGTGCCGAATGTTACTCCACCTAAAATTGCGATTATTGTTGCCAGCACAGGTAGTGGCTCAACTGTAATTAACACTAACCAACCACGCTTTGATAAAACGAGACAAATGCAAACGGATGGTAAGGCAATTCAGTGGCAATTATATGGCGTTACTCCTAATGGTCAAGGCACAGTAACAATTATTGATAAATTAAGTCCAGGGCATCGCTTTGATGCTAATGAATTGACCTTTGTATTATGGAGTAGTGATGGTCAAAGTGCTAGTTATAGTTTAAGTGACTTTGAAAGTATTTTTGGTGGCAAAATTACTACCAACAATGCATCTCCAGAAACAGTAAAAATTACTTTTAATGCGCGTGCAGTTGCTGGTTATGCTTGGAGTATTTACTATGCAACCCAAGTAACTGATGATACACTTTCATCTTATGAAAATACCGCTACGATTAATTATTCTAATAATAATGATCAACCATATACACAACAAGTAACGAAAGTTGTTTCAAACCGGATTGATGACGGTATTTCCGGTGATTTAATTAAAGATGGTGTTGTTTTGCATAAAGTTAATCAAGCTGGTCAACCATTAGCTGGTGCGCAGTTTGAATTAACTGGTGATGGTTTAACAAAGACGGCTACATCAAATGCTCAAGGTAAGGTTGAATTTACTAACCTTAAAAATAACCAAACTTACTTAATTAAAGAAATCATTGCCCCACAAGGTTATCAAAAGAGTAACCAAACGATTGTTGTTAAAATTATTGATGATAAGGCCCAAGTGACCATTAATAATCAACCATTAGTAAACAATAATGTGGTTAATCAAAAACTCACTTCATCAAGTGTAGCAAACTCAAGTAGTAAGAAGAGCAGCAGTGTAGCAACTAGTTCAATCAGTAGTGTAATTGCTAGTGCAAGTAGTAAGACAACATCATCAGTATCATTTCAAGCGCTAGCATTGCTGATAGCTCCAGTATTGCTGTAAGCTCAAGTAACCAAATTAGCAGTTCGGCAAAATTAAGTAGTAAAAAACAACCTAGTTTAACAAGTAGTACGGTGAACTCAAGTAGTAAAAAAACATTATCTAGTATTATTTCAAGTACAAGTAGTGCAAAAAATACCAGTTCTTCTAGCACTATAGCAACTTCAAGTAGTAAAATTGCAAGTTCTAGCAACTCAACAAGTAATAAACCTAGTTCAAGCGTAATGAGTAGTGAAAAATCATCAATAATTACTACTTCAAGTTCAAATGATGAAAATAAAAAGGATACTAGTTCTTTAAACATTACTACCAGTTCAAGTCATAATAATGCTAGTTTGATAAGTGCAAGTAGTAATAAGAATAGCAGTTCTTTGCATAATAGTGTAATTGTTGCTAGTCAAAGTGCACATCATGATCAAAATAAACAAAAACCAAGTTCTAAAACTAATAATAAAAAATTGCCACAAACTAGTGATGCAACTAATAATTGTTTAGTATTAATCGGGATGAGTTTATTGTTAATATTGATTACTGCAACAGTTTTAAAATAATAACAAATGAGTAAAAAGTATCACTTATTTAAAAGTGATGCTTTTTTATTTGCTACTTATTAACTACGCAATAATATTAATTTTTATTGTGTTGATAATAAGTAAAACAAAAAAAGACATTTCCTATTTTTGGAAATGTCTTTTTGCGTATGTGTAAAAATAATAAGTACAAAGGAATTTGATTGGTTAAACGCATACAAATAAGGGATAGTATTGTATGTATATAAGGTAATGTTATTAACAACTTAATATTATCATATTTTTGAATAAAAAGATAATTATTTTTGTACTTTTTTTGAATTTATAATTGAAATTACATTTCAACATGATATTAAAGCTAATTATAAAAAAATAATAGTCGTTTTACGCATGCTATTAATGATATATTTATAGTATTGAAATTAAAAATTAATTAGAATGGCGTTATGGAAAAAGTTAAAAGAGTTTTACCAATTAAAGATACGAAGCTTTTAAAAGCAGTTGAAGCTAATTTATTACATGGTTTTCGCGCTGGTCGGCGAAATTATACTATTTTTCAAGTCGGTAAAGTGACATTGTTGCCGGTTACGCTGGTATTACATTTAAAAATTAGTGATATCTATGATGATAATGGCAATGTTAAAAATGATGTTATTATCTATGATCCTAAAACAGGTAAATTTAATAAGTTATATTTACAACCGCTGATTGCTGATTTAAAAAAGTATTACCAATGGTTAAATGCCAAACGGTTATTAGCTGGTCAATGGTTGTTTCCATCAATTAATAACATTATGTTGCCAATTACTGAACATCAGTATTACAGGATCATGCATCAGGTTGGCCAGTCATTAGGTATTGATTATTTAGGTACGCATACCATGCGTAAGACAGGAGCATACCGGATTTATATGCAAACTAATCATAATATTGAATTAGTGACAAAATTGTTGAATTACACTAATGAAGCAATTACGCGTAATTATTTAGATTTAGCTGATGAATCAATAGCGGAACGTTTGAATAAGATTGATTTTGGCTAGTAAAGTTTAATTAATTGTTGCGAAAACGTTAGTTAATTGCATGTTAATTTGAATTAGTATATTATTACTAACAAGTTAAATAATAAAAGAGTACTAAAATGAGAAAAAAAGCAATTATGATTGTTGGCCCAACGGCAGTGGGCAAGACCGCATTAAGTATTGATATTGCAAAATTATTTAATGGTGAAGTTATTTCGGGTGACTCAATGCAGATTTATCGTCATCTTGATATTGGGACTGCTAAGGTAACGCCTGCAGAAATGGCTGGTGTACCTCATCATTTGATTGATATTTGTGATCTTGATCAACGGTTTACGGTCCATGATTTTAAAGATTTAGCGTATCAAAACATGCAACAAATCTGGCAACGGCACCGCTTACCAATGATTGTTGGTGGCACTGGTTTTTATCTTAATGCGTTACGTTTGAATTTATCTTTGGGTGGCCAGACAACACCTGAAGAAGATTTTTCTCATCGCCAGTATTGGCAAGATTATTTACAAACGCATGGTGCTCAAGCACTATGGGATGCGCTTAATCAGAAGGATCCAGTTGCAGCAAGTAAGATTCCAGTTAATAATGAACGCCGCGTGATTAGAGCGTTGGAAGTAATTGATAAAACTGGCCACTTGTTTTCACAACAACCAACGCCAGCACCGTTAGATGTTGATTTCTTTGTAATTGGGTTAACAACTGAGCGTGCTTTGTTATACCAACGCATTAACCACCGGGTTGATATCATGATGCAACAAGGTTTACTTGCGGAAGCACGTTATGTTTATGAACATCGTGACCAAGCGCCACAGGCAAGTAAGGGCATTGGTTATAAAGAATTCTTTGGCTATTTTGAACATCATATTTCGCTTGATGAAGCAATTGATTTAGTTAAAAAGAATTCACGTCATTATGCTAAACGCCAATTAACCTGGTTTCATAACCAAATGCATGATGTGCAGTGGTTTGATTTGGTACAACATCCACAACAAAAATTATTAATCATTCAGTTATTAACAGAATGGTTAGCATAACATTGAAAGAAGGAATATAAATGGCTCGTCATCAATATACAGCTGATGAAATTAAGCAAATCGCACAAGACGAAAACGTTCAATTTTTACGGTTAAT
>CAWUZD010000044.1:0-22981 GCA_963926925.1 uncultured Lactobacillaceae bacterium | reverse complement strand
TGTTATACTTGTTTTGAATTTCATCCCATGTTTTACGTGCTTCAAGACGGCGCTTAGATAAAACATATTGACCATTTTCCTTATCGCCGTTCATAATCCGTGACAAAACTACTAAATCTAAAACATCGCCTTTTTTAGCGAGATCATTAATATTTGCATTAGGATCATTTGTTAATTCGCGTAATGGTACAACACCTTCGGCACCAGTACCTTCAATGCCGACGATTAATTGCTTATCTTCAATTGCCAAAACGTCGCCTTTCACAACGTCGCCTAATTGTACTGACTTAACACTGTTAAGTGCTTCTTCCATGGCTTTGTTATCTTTGTTATCCATTACCAAGATCCTCCTAAAACAACTTTTCTATTCTATTGTAAATGTTAATGACAAATTTTACTAGAAATTATGTTTATTTATTTTTTCATAAAATAAAATGACAGCTTTATTTAACAGTAAAAGTTGCCATTTTTAGTTCATTATTCAAATTATTTTATTGCTTTTCTTTAACAATTTTAATAATTCTATCAACCACTTCATCAATGGTTAAATGAGTCGTATCTAATTCAATTGCATCATCAGCTTTTTGAAGTGGTGAAATCTTTCGATGTGAATCTTTATAGTCACGAGCAATGATTTCTTGTTCCAAAACATCTAATGGGGTATCAATGCCCTTCGCAATATTTTCTTTATAACGCCGTTTAGCCCGTTCATTAGCACTAGCGACCATAAAGATTTTGACATCAGCATGTGGTAAAACTGTCGTACCAATATCACGACCATCCATCACAATATCACCTTCAGCCGCAATTTTTTGCTGGCGAGCGACTAAATCCTTACGTACAGCAGCTAAAGCAGACACTTGTGAAACATTATTAGTTACATCTGGTTGCCGAATTAAACTAGTCACATCAATGCCATTCATTAAAACTTGCTGGCCATCAACAGCTGGTTGAAAACAAATTTTGGTTTGTTTTAATTTAGCCATAATGCCGGCTTCATCATCAAATGCTAAGTGATTTTGAATTGCTAATAACGTAACCACCCGGTACATTGCGCCAGTATCGCAATAAATATAACCAAGGCGACTTGCAATTAACTTAGCAACAGTACTTTTACCAGCGGAAGCCGGTCCATCAATCGCAATTTGCATGGCAATCCTCCTTTTAAATATTCATCGTAATAATTACTTAATTGGTTTAACTCAATAATGATTGCAAATTATTAATAACAATATGATTGCAGATAGTTGCATTATTACCAAGTGCTAAGGCATGATTTGAGTAATAAATTGAAAAGCCAATGGCGGCAATAATGGCAACAGATAAGATAATAATTAAAACAATTAAAAAGAAATTATTACCATGAGTTTGCCGTTTTGATGCAACCCGGGATAAATTACCGTGGTCATCACGATCATCTTCAAAATGACTATTCCAAGGCTTTAAGTGAGGATTATTTTGACGGCTTTGAAAGTCTTTATTCATATTTTTTCCTCCCAACTATTTTTATATTGTACCATAATGCATTTAAAATCTGCTGGTGATACTTCTCAACTAAAACAAATTTTTTAAAATTGTTTGCCAATTTTTAATGGTTGGTGCTGGAATAGTAATATGGTCACGATACAAGTGCAATAACTGCAAAATATGGTCATTTGGCGTAAAATTACAGCACTTATCATCATGCACCACATGTTGTTGCGAACCAAAATAATTCAGTAAAAAGGCGCGTTTACAAAAATCACCGGTTACAAAGGTAATCATTTGCTGCAAGCTAACTTCCTTCTCATGACGACGGTGCGCTAATAACTGCGTTACCATTGCTTGTGGCATTTGTTGCTGGTAGTAACGCTTTAATAACGCAAATTCAGGCGTATTAATCTTAGCAAAACGCTGTGGATCTTGGTAAAACAGCTTAATCGTTGCCTCACGCGGTAACTCATTATTTATCAGTGTCTTTTGTAACTGAATGTCATTAGTTGTATAAAACAATACTGCAATACTCTGCTTACCATCTCGTCCAGCCCGGCCAATTTCCTGCCAATAACTTTCCAAATCACTCGGCATATGGTAATGAATCACAAAGCGAATATTCGGCTGATTAATTCCCATCCCAAACGCACTAGTTGCACAAATAATATCTAAATTACCGTTACGAAACTGTTCTTGAACCAAGAACCGTTCATTACTATTCAAATCACCATGATAATAAGCTGTTCGCAAATGGGCATGTTGTTGTAACCAATCCGCCATTTCTTCAGCCTTTTGCCGACTTGAAAAGTAAATGATGCCTGGATTTTGACAATGTTGCACCATTGCTAAAATTTGTTGCTGTTTAGCAGCTTCATCCTGCACCTGGACCGTTGCCAAATAAATATTCGGCCGGTCAACCGTCGTCACTTGTTGCAATGGGTCATGGAGTTGTAATTGTTGAATGATATCCTTTTGTACTAATGGTGTTGCGGTAGCCGTTAGTGCTAAGGTAACATCTGGCTGCAATTGTTGCTTAATTTTGCCCAAGACTAAATAATCAGGGCGAAAATCAGGACCCCATTGGGAAATACAATGGGCTTCATCAATTACAAATAAACTGACATGTACTTTTTTCAAAAAATGCAGTACTTCAGGTTGCGTCAGTGTTTCTGGTGCTAAAAACAGGAAACGATAAGCACTAAGATGATGCAAAACCGTTTGTTTTTCACCAAATGAAAGTAATGAATTTAATGTCGTTACCCGGTTTTCATGCAACATTTGCAATTGTTGCACCTGATCATTCATTAGTGATAATAATGGTGACACAATAATAGTTAAACCCGGCATTAACATCCCCGGTAATTGATAACATAATGACTTTCCTGTTCCCGTTGGTAAAACGCCGAGCGCATCACGATGATGTAACACCGCATTAATAATTTCTACTTGCCCTGGTTTAAAATCTTCAAAATGAAAACGTTGTTGTAAAAAAGCCTTTACTTCCTGTGTTGTTAAAGTCATAACGTCAACCTCTGAATGTGAAAGAAACGAATTTGGAAAAATGACAAGCCCTGATTCATTAACGGATGATAATCCCGCAATTGATCATGTTCCCACGCCGCTTGTAATTGTTGCAATTGTGCTGGTGTCCACCACTGCACTCCTGCCAATACTTGTGGATGAATCATCGCCGCTTCAAGCAGATGTTCTCTAATTGTACTCGGTCGCAAATGGCGTGCTTGTGCAATCCGGTCAATTGACCAGTGTTGTTGCAAAAACTGCTGTAACGTCAACGCAACATTATCAGTAAAATACTGTGCTGGCGGTAATAACTGACTAAGCAACGGCACTTGTGGATGATGCTGATGGACTGCTTGCCACAAATGCGCCCACGCATCTAATTCAGCCGTTTGCATTGTGATTAGTGATAACTGTAAATTCAGCGCTAACTGCCGTAGTGGTAAACCTAATGTCTGGTAACCGGTAAATCGATTGGCGAGAATATCAGCTTGCTGTGCTGATAACTGGGTTAGCAAAGATGTTAATTCATCAATAAATTGTGACTGCCAGTTAGCATGGTGTTCAATGTGATGTAACCATTGCTTCACCCACCACTGCGTATGCAAACGGTTAGTTTGGGGAATGTAGTTATTAGCATGGTGATATTTTTGTGATACCACTTGGATAGCTAATAAAACCGCATCCTTCATTAAATCAAATTGTCGCATCCAGCGTCCATCATAAAATTGAATTTGTGGTAATTGTGTTTGTAACTGGTGCTGATACTGTTGACCAGTAGTTGTCAGTTGATAATATCCCTTATCAACAGTACACAAATAGTGTTGATCAACTAATTGATCAACACTATTTTTAAACAATTGAATATCAAGCTGTGGAGCAATTTGTAATAATGATAAACAATGGTACTTCAAACCAGCAAACAAGTTTGAAGAGGTTCGTTTACCAATTAAAACATATTGCAAAGCGTTTGCTCGGCGTGGTTGTTGGGCAAATAAACATAACAAATAATCTTTTAAAGTTGCATTTATCATGATTGTGATGGCCGGTTCTTTGCTAAGTTAGTTAATTGGGCAATTTCATGTGGTCGCAATTCGCGGTATTCACCAGGCCGTAAGCCGGTAAGATCTAATTGTCCATAAGTTTCACGCTTTAATTTTAAGACAGGAAAACCAAGCGCCGCAAACATTAACTTAACCTGGTGATTCATTCCTTGGTGAATCGTTAAGCTAACGATTGCAGTATTCTTGCGTTTATCAGTTGATAAAATTTTAGCGGATGCGGGTGCTGTCTTGCGACCATGCCGAATAATAACGCCCTTCCGAAACTTAGCTAAATCAGCTGGTTGCGGGATACCCATTACCTTGGCCACATAGGTCTTATCAACTTCATAACGGGGATGCATTAATAAGTTGGCTAATTCCCCATCATTAGTTAAAATCAATAAGCCAGAAGTATCATAGTCCAAACGTCCAACGGGATAGACACGTTCTGGTACATCACTAAAGTAGTCAGTTACTACCCGCCGATCAGTATTATCAGTCACGGCTGATAACACTTGCCGTGGTTTGTAGAATAAATAGTACACTTTTTGTTCCCGCATCACCGGAGTGCCATTGACAACAATCGCATCATCAGGGGTAACTTTAACGCCCATTTGGGTAACTTTTTTACCATTTACTTTAACAAAACCATCAGCAATTAATTGTTCTGCCCGCCGTCTTGAAGCAATCCCAGCTTGGGCAATTACTTTTTGTAATCGTTCTGCTTGTGCCATAATTATTCTCCGTTATTTTTTTCTAAAACTTGGTTAAACTGTGCTAACAACTGCGCGGGATCAACGGCAGATGCCGCTGATGCCGGTTGTTCAAAAGCAGTTAAGGCCGGTAATTCTTGTAAAGATTGTAATCCAAAATAATTTAAAAACTCATCAGTTGTGCCATATAAAATTGGTCGTCCAGGAACATCCTTACGCCCTTTTTCAGCAATTAAATGATACATTAAAAGTGTTTGTAATGAACTACTACTTTGGACACCACGAATTTCGTCAATTTCAATCCGGGTAATTGGTTGTTGATAAGCAATAATTGCTAAAACTTCCAAAGCTGCTTGGCTCAAATTATTACTGGTAATTGTGTAATAGCGTTTAATCAGGGATGCTAATGTGGTTTTAGTAACTAAACGCACATGTTCACCACTAATTAACACTTGTAAGCCGCGTTGCTCATCTTGACTTAATGCTTGCTGATAAGCAGTAACAGCCTCATGGACTTGTTGGATAGTTTGGTGCAAGTTTTCAGCAATTTTACTAAAAGTAATACCTTCATCACCACTTACATATAAAATTGCTTCTAAAGCTGCTTGTTCATTAAAATCCACTGCTAAGCTCCTTCATACTTTGTGATAATAATTTCGTCTTGATAAGTGGTTTGTTGGCAATCAATTTGTTTTTTCTTCATCAATTCTAACAAAGCTAAAAAGGTTGTAACAATTTCTTCAACATCGTTGTCAACTTGTAAGAGTTGGGTAAATGGTAATTGGGACACTTGTTTTAGTTTATTCATAACTAAGTTAATTTGTGCTTTAACATTAAAATGTTCGCGATTAACTTGATGAATAAACTGTTGTTTTTTAACTTGTTGTTGACGCATTAAGATTTTTTGAATTGCCATAAACAAATCATTAGTTTTAACGGCATTGGCTTTTAAAACTAATGATTGATGTTCTTGTGGCGTTGATGGTGGCTTAGCAAAGTAAGTTTGCCGTTGTTGACACCGTTGGGCAAGATCATGCGCCACGTTTTTATAAGTTTGGTATGTTAACAATTGGGCGACTAAATCATCACGGGGATCACTGTCAAAATCATCATTTTCATCATTAGCAGGATGAATTTGTGGTAATAGCATCTTACTCTTAATATTCATTAAAGTTGCTGCCATTACCAAGTAATCACCCGCCACTTCTAAAGCATTTGCTTGTAACTGGTGCAGATAGTCAAGATATTGACTAGTTATTTTGGCAATTGGAATATCATAAATATCAATCTTCGCTTGCTTAATTAAGTGTAATAATAAATCCAGCGGCCCTTCAAAAGTATCAAGCATTAATGTTAAGGTCATTGTGATTCTCCATTTTTAGATGGCGTTGGTGCCACCGGGTAATAATTGCCGTTAATGCTAAAGTACCCATAATATTTTTATGAGGATACAATTCGTAAAGATCATCAAGCATGTGGTACACATTAGCGATCTTTCGATCAGATGGACTTAATGATAATTGGCGAATAAATACAAAGTCTTTACCAACTTCAACGCCTAATAACCCCACAAAATCATGGGTAACATTATTTTTCCACAAATATAAAAGATGGTTATCATCAGCATTATATACTTGTAATTCTGTTTGTAAATGATCAACTTCTTGCAAATCAGGAATTAATGATAATAATCCCATCGCAATTTTTTCATAATCGTTTCGATATTTATATAACATGCATTAATGCCTTCATTTCATCCTAAATTAAGCACGGGGATGTGATTTGTTGTAAACTTCACGAATATGTTTTTGCGTTAAGTGCGTATAAATTTGGGTAGTAGCAATATCGGCATGTCCTAACAATTCTTGAACAACCCGAATATCAGCACCATTTTCTAGTAATTGCGTCGCAAAGGAATGCCGCAATGTATGGGGTGTTACATCCTTTGTTATCCCTGCTTGCCGCACATATTGTTTAATATTCTTCCAAATACCCTGCCGTGTTAATGGTTTACCATGAAAGTTTAAAAAGACTTCACTCGGTTGCGGACTTTTTTTAATTAGTTTACTCCGCACTGTCGTTAAGTACTTTTGCGTCCACGCAATCGCTGGATCACCAATTAAAATAATCCGTTCCTTATTTCCCTTACCAACTGCTTGAATAATGCCTAACGAAAGGTGTAAATTACTTAATTTTAAGTTAATTAATTCGCTTACCCGTAGGCCGGTTGCATATAATACTTCCAAAATCGCCCGATCACGAATCCCTAGCGGTTTAGAAGTATCTGGAGCTGCTAATAATGCATCAATTTCATTAGTTGATAAGACCGTTGGCAAATGCCGGTGATGCTTGGGCAAATCAATTTTTAACATGGGATTACGAGTAATTAATCCCATTCGTTGTAAGTATTGATAAAACTTGCGTAAGCACGAAATCATCCGGGCTTGGGAATTAACAGCCTTTTGTGCTTTTAGCTGGGCTGCTAAAAAGTTTAATACCACATTATGATCTTGCGGAAACTCATGATAATCATGGGCTAATAAATAATCCTTAAATTCCGTTAAATCCTGATGATAACTAATGCGGGTATTATCAGCTAAGCCCTTTTCGACTAATAAATAATGTAAATAGTCATTAATTTGATCATCCATTACTTATCCGCCTTATCAACGAGTTTGGTCCCTTCCGGAACAAAGGTAATTAAATCTCGTTTATATAAATGACCTAAGGCCCGTTTAAAACTACTCTTACTAATACCAAAGTAGTCTTTAATTGCAGCCGCATCACTTTTATCACTAAAGTGCATGACATGATTAGGTTGCCGCCGTAAAACCGCTAAAATCATTTGGGCATCGTCATCAATGGTTTCATAGCCACGAGGCCGCAAACTAATATTTAAAATACCGCCTTGACCAATTCCAATTACCCGACCATGAACAACTTCACCTAAACGTGGTTCTACTTCACGCTCATCGGGATGAATAAAGCCAAGATGATAATCATCAGTAATCAAATAACTGCCAACAATCTTTAATTGATAAATTGTCCCCGTAATGTTCTTATTACGCATTTGGTTATTAGCAGGCCGCGCAATCGTTTGGAACATGTTGGCATCGGCTAATTTACCCCACAAGCGGTCCTTTTTATCCTTTGTTAAAGCAATCATTAACCGGTCGCCAATTTGTGGCCAAAGATTAAACAACTTAGGCAACAAATCAGAAGAAACCGCAATATCTTTATCGGGTAAACCAATGTTTACAAATACACCCAAATTCCGTTGCACACCAGTAACGGTCCCAAAAGCATAATGACCAAAACCAATGCGGGGAATGTTAGTTGTCATGCACCATTGTTGGTGCATATTTAAATAAGCAAAACCGGTAACATCCATGCCATTAGTAAGGATGTGATTAGTTTGGTTTTTAGGTAAAGATAAGGTAATTCCTTGTGATTGGACAAAATAAGCTTCATCATTACTATCAATGACACGCGCTGTAATTACTTCACTGTTAAAATTATCTGTCATATTTGTTCTTAAATTCCTTTAATTTGTTATTATTTATTATATTTTAGGCGGTTTTGTGGATTGATTCAAATGGTTTTTATGTTGTTCTTTACGAGGAATTTTAATAATCCATATTATTTAGATAAAATAAAAAAGTTGTTAGTTGTAACTAACAACTTTTTTGTCAATTATTAATGTTCACCTGGGTAAATCACACCATGATTAATATCTAGTGTAATTAAACTACCATCATTAAATAACTTCGTCGCATTTTTAACACTAATAATTAATGGTAAGCGTTGTTCCATGCTAGTTAAAACCGGCATGTGATGTTAATGAATTATCTTCCACCACAATTGCTTTTACTTTATTTAAAATTGGCACATAATCCAAACTAGTGCTTGGTGTGATTAAAATATCATCTTGATGAACTTTTTCTAGAGCTTCTTGCGCATTATGGGCAATGACTACATGACCTTTTACTTTGCCATAACCAATGCCCTTACCGCGAATTAACTTTTCATCAACTAATTGAATCCGCATAATATTAGTGGTTTCTGCACCATCAACTAAGACACCGGCCACAACAAGAATTAAGTCACCTTTATTAGCTAAACCAAGTTCTTGTACTTTCTGTGCTGCTAATTTGGAAGTATCAGTAGCAGCATCTAAATTAGGAACATAGACCGCATGCACACCCCAGTTAATTGTCAATCCGCGTTGGACACTTTCGTCACCAGTCAATGCCAAAATATCAGCTTGCGGCCGGTATTTAGCAATTTTGCGCGCTGTTAAACCAGTTTGTGTAAAGGCAACAATAATTTTAATATCAAGATTGTTAGCCGTCCGCACCGCTGCTTCCCCAATTGCTTCGGTCACATCACTTTGTGAATAAAGTTCCTGTAATAAGTTATGCGTATGCGCAATGAAAATTGGCGAAGTTTCGGCTTTTTCATCAATTTTGGTCATTGCTGCCACGGCTTCAACCGGATATTCACCATTAGCCGTTTCACCTGACAACATTGTTGCATCGGTTCCGTCTAAAACAGCATTAGCAACATCAGTTACTTCGGCTCGTGTTGGTCGTGGATTGGTCTGCATTGAATTAAGCATTTGTGTAGCAGTAATAATTGGCTTACCAAGAACATTACACTTTTTAATTAATTCCTTTTGAATAAATGGTACTTGTTCAAATGGAATTTCAACGCCCATATCACCACGTGCAATCATTAAACCATCAGAAACACTAAGAATATCATCGATATTATCAATACCTTCTTGTGATTCAATCTTAGGAAAAATTTGCACATGTGGTTGATGATTTTCTTCAAGAATCTTACGAATGTCTAAGACATTTTGTGCCTTACGAATGAAACTTGCCGCAATAAAATTAATGCCATACTTTAAGCCAAACTCAATATCATCGCGATCTTTGGGTGTAACACTGGGCAAATTAATCGTTATTCCCGGAACATTAACGCCCTTTTGCGAACCAATAAAACCATTATTTTGCACAGCAGTAATTAATTCATGTTTTGCTTCATCTTTACCAACGACAGT
The DNA here is from genome assembly GCA_963926925.1 of uncultured Lactobacillaceae bacterium. Classification (GTDB taxonomy): domain Bacteria; phylum Bacillota; class Bacilli; order Lactobacillales; family Lactobacillaceae; genus Paralactobacillus_A. Next base: position 13,169 of record CAWUZD010000044.1, on the reverse strand, counting down.
TAAACCAACCGTCCCATCATCAATCAAAATCGTATTGTAAAGCTTAACATCATCGTATAACCCAGAATAAGTAACGGCAATGCGTTGCTGATTACCAATCACACTACTATCCATTGAAATGCGTAATTGATCACCAGCACGCACCGCAAACCCATCATTAGCTTGTACGGTGGTACGAATTTCAGCACCCTTCGTATCAAGCATGACGCCAACGGTAGTATGAGTAATCATTTCTGCTTCACGAACCATGTGAATCCGTGCCAAATGTTCAGCGTGTGTTCCGTGTGAAAAATTAAAACGAAAAACGTTAGCACCAGACTTAATTAAATTAACAATTTTTTCAACTGAATTAGTTGCTGGTCCTAATGTACTAACAATCTTTGTTTTCTTCATATAAACCCTCTTCTATCAAATTACTTCTACACTCTTACTCAGTCTTATTAGTTTGCAGAGCAACATTAGCCTGCCCTAATAACTGTCTTAATTGTACCAATAATTGTTGATTTAAAGTCACTGCATATTGTTTTGATAACAATTCTTTTTGATGTGTTTGTGAATAGATAACAATCACGGGCACATTACCATGATGATGCATTAAAATCGTTAACATTTGTTGCCAAATAGCCGGTTGTTGATGTTGTTGATCAAAACGCAAGAACAAGGTTTGGTGTGGCAATTTATTCAATAATAGTGCTGCTGACTGGATATTATCAGCAACAACTTGCAACTTACCTTGCCGTTCTTCAACCTTACCATTAACTAGAACTACTTTATCATTTTGTAAAAATAACTGCACACGTTGGTAAGTTTCAGGAAAAACTGTAATATCAATATCGCCACTTGCATCCTGACCATCAACAAATGCCATTGGTTGCCCATTTTTAGTTTTAATTAACCGTACATTTTTAATTAAAACTAAGAAATACTGACGTTGTCCTAGTTGTGCTTGAGTAACATGCACAATTGGATAGCTTAATTGCAAACTACGATAAGCATCAACCGGATGGGCTGATAAATAAAAGCCTAAGTATTGTGCTTCTTTAGCTAATTTTTCAGTTATCGTTAACTCATCAACATGTTTTTGTTTAGGTTGTAACATCGCAAATAAGTCTAAATTATTACCACTTAACCGTAATGTTGCCAACAAATCATGCAAGTTAGCTACTAACATCGCCCGATTCGGATTCAAATGATCAAAAGCACCACTATAAATTAAGGCCGTTAACATCTCTTCGTTTAACCATTTAGTATCGAGACAACGTAAAAAATCAGCTAAACTTTGGAATGGACCATGTTCATGACGCACTTGTAAAACATCATTCACAAAGTCACGACGCATCCCCTTAATATTTAACAAACCCAAAATAATTTGTTGATCAACAATACTAAAGTAACGCTGACTATGATTAATATCAGGTGGCAAAATTTTAATACCACGTTGCCGTGCTTCAGCAAGATATTCTTTCGTCTTATCAAGATTACCAATTACTGAATTTAATAACGCCGTAAAGAAAGCTAACGGGTAATGCACTTTTAGATAAGCTAACCAAAAGGCTAACATACTGTAAGCAACCGCATGGGAACGGTTAAAACCATAATTAGCAAAACGTTCAATATATTGGTAAACAGTTGCTGCCGCTTGTTGATCAATCCCATTAGCCTGGGCGCCATTTAAAAAGCGTTGTCGATTAGCATCAATCACGGCTTTTTTCTTCTTACTCATCGCCCGCCGTAATAAATCAGCTTCACCTAATGAAAAGTTACCCATGGCGGAAGCAACTTGCATTACTTGTTCCTGATAAACCAAAACACCATAAGTGTCATACAAGATTGGCTTTAGTAATGGGTGCGGATAAGTGATGGCCATGCGGTGATTCTTCCGGGCAATAAAGGTATCAATATTTTCAATTGGACCGGGTCGATAAAGCGCGTTAGTAGCGACAATATCTTCAAAATTAGTTGGATGCAACCGCCGTAAAACACTTTTAATACCATTTGATTCAAATTGAAAGATACCATTAGTATCGCCACGTTGAAACAATGCTAGTGTTGCCGCATCATCTAAAGGAATCTTGGTAACATCAATTACTTGGTGCGTGGTTTGTTTAATATAACGCACAATATGAGCCAAAATCGTCAAATTACGTAAGCCTAAGAAGTCAATTTTTAACAATCCTAATTCAGCAACAGCTTCTTTGGGTAGTTGTGCTAACGCAATACCATTCATTCCTGTCTGTAATGCGACTGTCTCAACTAAAGGTTGATCACTTAGTAAAATCCCAGCGGCATGGGTTGAATAATGTCGTGGTAACCCTTCTAACTTTAACGCTACATTGAAAATTAACTGATTGCGTTGACTAGCTTGTACAAAGTTTTGTAATTGGAATGATTTTTGATAAGCCGTTTGCAACGTAATTTTCGGATCACTAGGAATCATCTTGGCTAAATCACCAATTTCATACTTAGATAAGCCAAAAATACGGCCTACATCCCGCAAAACCATCTTCGCTGCCATCGTTCCAAACGTAATAATTTGTGACATATGGGCATCACCATATTTTTGATGAACATATTGTAAAATATCGTCACGCCGATCATCGGGAATATCCAAATCAATATCGGGCATCGTGGCCCGGTTGGGATTCAAAAACCGTTCAAATAACAAGTGATATTTTAATGGATCAACGACAGTAATATGCAACGCATAAGCGACCAATGAACCAGCCGCTGAACCACGCCCTGGACCAGTCATAATATGTTGTTGATGAGCATAATTCATAACATCCCATACAATCAAAAAGTAATCTGCAAAACCCATTTTAATAATGGTATTTAATTCATAATCAAGACGTTTTTGATAAGCAGCTGGTAATGTCGTCACCTGCAATAATTGTTGCAAACCACTTTGCGCCAATTTACGTAAATATTGCGGTGCACTAATTCCATCTGGAGTTGGAAAATGTGGTAATTGTGTCTCATGTTGATAAGGAATTTTTACCTGGCATGCGGCCGCAATTTTTTGGGTATTAATTACCGCATTTTGCCAGCCACGGTCAACATAACATTTAATAGCTACATCCATTGGCAACAAACTATGCCGCGGTTCAGCTTGTCCGACTTGTTGCCAAGCTAATTTTTCACCCGTTCGAATTGCATTTACCGCTTGACTAGCTAACGCATCTTGCGGATCAAGATATTGCACTTCATCCAATGCAACTAACGGTAAATCCTGCACAGCGGCAACTTGCGTTAGGAGCGTCTGCAAGTGCGTACTTGTAATTTGTTCATCGGCGCTAACCCCATAATATAAATTGCCTGGTGTCGTTAGTTGTTTAATTTGAGCAACATACTGATTAATGGCAGCTAAATCAGCATGCAATAATAAGTCGCTTAATTCACCATTAGGAGGTAATAAAACAAACATATCTTGTAAATCAGCGGCTATATCAGTTAATTGACAATACGGATTAGTCATTACTGCAGTTGATAACTGCAAAAGTTGGTGATAACCACGCTGGTTTTTAGCTAAACAAACTAATGGATAATGGTGGTCACTATCAATTAAACCTGGTAAAACCAAAGTTACGCCAAAAATCGGATGCATGGCGGCCGCTTGCATAGCATGGTCAAAGTCAAATAATCCATACAAAACATTCCGATCAGTTAATGCTAAAGCATGGTAACCCTTATTACGCGCATTAGTAACAAGATCAGCAATCCGCGTAGGACTTTGTAACAAGCTATATGCACTTAAAACTGATAGTGGCACAAGTTCCATATTGTTTACCTCCTAAAATCATTTTCTATAATAGAAATAAAACATCCTTATTGAAAGAAGACTAGTTTATGAATAAATCACGTTTAGAAGCATACACTGATGCCGTCATTGCAATTATTATTACTTTAATGATTTTAAATATTCAACCACCAGCACATGCTATTTATTTTTCACAATTACACAAAACCTGGCATGAATTCTTTGCTTACGCATGCAGCTTTCTTGTTTTATCAACTTATTGGAATAATCACCATCATCTTTTACAAACAGTCAAACAAATTAACGGTAGTGTCCTTTGGAGTAACAATTTATTCATTTTTACAATGACACTAATTCCGTTCGCTACCCGCTGGTTAACTAATCATCTTAACCAACTTGATCCTGAACTTTTGTATGGCGGTGTTATTTTCATTGGTGATTTAGCTTACGCATTACTCATTCATACTATTTTAAAAGCCAATCCTAATCATAATTACCGTAAACTTTTAAAACACCAAATTCATAAAAATGCATTAAGCTTACTTTTTAATGTAATTGGGTTAGTTAGTGCTTTAATCATGCCAATTTTATCATTATTAATTTCGGGATTAGTAATTGTAATTTTATGGTTTATTCCTGATCGCTCACTAGAAAAAGCTTTGAAGAACAATTCTAATCACGAGTCGTAATATCAGCAAACTTGGCATTGACTAACTTAGCTAATGCTTGGGCATTCACTTTAACAGAACGACCTACTTGCCCTGATGAAACCAAAATTTCGCCCAATTGTTGTGCATATTGATCAATATAAATTGGGTACTTTGGATGCGTACTATGAATACCAATTGGTGTATTAGCACCATGTTCATAACCAGTCGTAGCAATTAAGTCCTTAAGCGGAATCATTGCTACTTTTTTATTACCCGAAGCTTGGCTTAATTTCTTAATATCAACATGCATTGTTAATGGCACCACCGCAATTAATGGTCCAGTTGTCTTACCTTGCAATGCTAGTGTCTTAAAAATAGTATCTTCAGGAATATCCAAATGGTCAACTACTAAGCTCTTAACATCACCATCCATCCGGGTGGGAAAAGCAAATTGTTGATAAGCAATTTTATTTCGGTCTAAGATTTTTTCTACTAAAGTTTTATCTAATGGATGTTCATCATCATGTTTATGTTTTGCCATTATTTTGCTCCTTAATACAAATAAAAACCGCCGGAGCGGTTTTTTTATTAATATTCCAATAAAGTAAACATATCATAGTCTTTGATTTTATCACGACCATGAAGATCTTTTAATTCAATAATAAAAGCTGTTCCTACAACAATTCCGCCTAAATCTTCAACTAACTTAATCGTAGCAGCAATTGTTCCACCAGTTGCTAATAAATCATCAGTTACCAAAACACGTTGGCTTGGTTTAATTGCATCCTTGTGCAAATAAAGGGTTGCTTGCCCATATTCCAAGTCATAAGTCGCTGAAACAGTTGGACGTGGTAACTTGCCCTTTTTCCGAGCGGGGGCAAAACCGACACCTAATTTGTATGCAACGGGGCAACCAACAATAAAGCCACGTGCTTCAGGACCAACAATCATATCAACATGTTTGTCTTTGGCAAAATCAGCAATTTTGTCAGTAGCGGCAGCATAGGCCTTACCATCAGCCATTAATGGTGAAATATCGCGAAACATAACTCCTTTTTCCGGAAAATCAGGTACAGTTGCGATATAATCTCTAAAATTAATTGCCATTTTAAAATGCTCCTTCAGCTAAACTGTTTTAAAACAGTTGCTTTAATAGTTGTTTTAAAGAACTACCAAATAATAATTGATCAATCGTTATTTGTTTTTGCCGCTGTTGATAAGCAACAGTAGCTTGCAAATCTAATTTATCCTTTGGAAGTGGTAATTGGGTAATAATTTTATCCTTTTCTATTTTAACAAATTGTACTTCCAAAAAAATTTGAATAATAAAAATTAATACACTTTTTGGCATCTGCAAGTAATTAGCAACATTGGCAAGCGCATCCTTGGGCAATTGTGGATGTTGCATCAAGTACTTTAAGACCTGCCGACACTGCATGAGGGTTGGCATCCCTTCTTGTGCCAAATGATGCTTAGTATAAAACAATAATGTTATTTCTTGCGCATGTTGCTTTGCCAATAATGATTGCAAAACATCCATATCAGTTGGTTCATCAACTAGCATTAACCGTTGAGCAGTTGTTAACCGCTCATCATCAGCCATCATTGCCACATGATTTTGCAAAAATGGTTGTAATTGTTGGTAAAGATGTGCATTAAAGAATACATAAGTTAAATCATCATTAAATAAGGCAGTTGTTAGTGCTTGTTGCCGTTTATCAATGATTGTTGGCATTAACTTATCAATATCCTTAATTTGCAATTGCACTTGTTGTTGATGATGCCATTCATTAATGGTTAATATGCCAGCCAGATTAAATGGCATATTATACCAATCATAATCAGCACCACTCATATTAAAACCAATCGCATCAACAGTTTGCGTTGCACTTTGCAACGTCAATTTTAAATGTTGCTGTTCTTTACCAAGCATCCGCACCATTTTTACCTGTGGATGGTTAATCTCAATCACTGGTTCTTCATTATCAACACCAAATGGTGCTAATTGTTGAATTGTTTGGTAAGTTGTTTCGTTAATATCATTAATATTTAATTGCAAAGCAATATCCAATGATGGTTTAGCTGGTAAAGCACCATTAGCTTGTGCTGCTTGTTCTAAAGCCGCTTGCAAAGTTGGAATTTGATCAGTAGCAACTGTCAAGCCAACCGCCATATGGTGCCCACCAAACTTCAACATGTGTTCACGTTCTGGATCTAAAGCATTAAATAAGTGAAAAGCAGTTACACTACGGCCTGAGCCTTTCGCTGTCTTACCATCATCACTAATTCGTAATACTAACGTTGGTTTACCTGTTGCTTCAACAATCCGACTAGCAACAATTCCCAATACACCTTCATGCCAATTTTTATGGGCTAAAATCAATGTTTTACGTTGTTGATTAGCTGGCGTTTGGGCCATCGCCATGGCTTCGGTAGTAATATCATTAACATATTGTTGCCGTTTTTTATTCTGTGTTTCCACAAAATTAGCTAATTGTTGTGCAGCCTGTTCATCAAGCGTATGCAACAATTCCACACCGGGTTCGCCACTATCAAGTCGTCCTAACGCATTCAACCGTGGACCAATGCGGAACCCAATATCAGTTGTGGTTAAGTGGGCTTGATTAATATTAGCAACTTTACATAATGTCTGAATGCCTAAGCGTTCATCATGTTGTAATACCTGCAAACCTAATGCAACCAATACGCGGTTCTCACCACGTAATGATACCAAATCACATACCGTCCCCAGTGCAGCTAAATCTAAGCAATCAACTGGTACTTCTTCAAGTAACGCCGTTGCTACTTTAAAAGCCACGCCAGCTCCAGAAAGATCTTTAAACGGATAATTACTACCAGGATAACGTGGGTGCACAATAGCAGTAGCATCAGTTGGCAATTGTTGTGGTAATTCATGGTGATCAGTAACAACCACATCAACATGATGTTCATGGGCATACTTAATCGGTTCTAAGCCAGTAACCCCATTATCAACTGTAATGATTAATTGCGTACCTTGGGCAATTAAACGTTGGTAAGCTGGTAATGACGGACCATAGCCATCAGTAAAGCGATTAGGAATGTAAAAGTCAACATCAGCACCTAGGCTTTCCAACGCTTCATACATAATTGTGGTACTAGTCAAGCCATCAACATCATAATCACCATAAATAGTAATTTTTTCACCATTCATAACGGCATCACTAATTCGATCAACCGCTGCTTGCATATCATGCAATTGCAATGGATCATGTAATTGTTCTAATTGTGGATGCAAAAAATCATTAATTGCCGCTGTAGTAGTTAAACCACGTTGACATAATAATGTTGCTAACAATTCAGAAATATTATTTTGTTGTGCTACTTCCGCAACTTGATCAGGATTAACTGCATCAAGTTCATGCCAATTATATCGTGCTGTCACCACATCATCCCTTTCAAAAAACAACCTAGATATTATAGCATACTAAGAACTTTTGTCTATATTTTGAACCATATTAAGATATTACTTAATAATTACGCGAATTTAATGCTAAAATGAAAAGGTATTTTACATAAAAGAGGTTTTATTAAGCAATGCATAAGAATCATTGGTGGAAAACACTACCAGTCATATTATTAAGTGGCTTACTACTAGCCGGTTGCAGTGAAGCAGCTTCATCATCACAAAGTAATAATCAAAGTACAACCAGTAATACTGCAACTAGCCAAACAAGCCAAAGTAGCCAACAAACTAGCAGCGCTACGGCAAGTAGTACTAGTACACAAACAAATCCTAATAGTACCGTTCAATATTTAGCTAGTCTCAATTATCAAAATAATAGTAATCCAATTGTGCAAGTTAACAATGGCAAATCAACATTACGCTTGAGTGATTGGCATACTGATCATGTCCAATACAGCACTTTAGATCACCTTAACCGAACATCAACACCAGCTATTGCCTATTTGGATGCGCAAAACGTAGCCAATGATAGTTTGCGTGTTCGGCAAACGGTTGAACCAACTGGTTGGCACCAAAAATTTGATAGTAATCACCAAGCAATTTTAAATCGTGGTCATATTATTGCGTATTCACTTTCCAAAGGCATTAATATGGATGGACAATACAATCCAAATGATGAATCAGGTGACCAAAATAATCCGAAGAACCTATTTACCCAAACGGCGTTTTGCAACCAAGAATTACAAACTATTTATGAAACTAAAGTACGAAATGCCTTAAAACAAGGCGCAAAAGTTATTTACCAAGTCCAACCAATTTTTAGTGGTAATGACTTAATGGCTAAGGGCGTCTGGATGCAAGCAATTGGTACAAATGGCTTAGACTTTAATGTTTACTTATATAATGTCCAACCCGGTTATCAATTTAACTATGCTGATGGTACTTCAGTAGTTGATAATAATATGCAAGTCCCAACTCCAGCTAATGCCCCACATTTCAACGATAATAATAATTACAGTAGTAAACAATATAATAACTATTCAACCAACCAATATAGTTACAGTCATCGTTATTATCATCATTGGAAACATTATTACAAGAAGGATTATTACAGCAATAATTACAATAATAATTACGACAATAACAATTACAATAATAACTACTAACAAAAAAGGAACTCCAATTACGGAGTTCCTTTTTTTATCTCATGATTTACTTAACAACGATATTAACAATCTTGTTTGGGACAACGATAATTTTAACAATGTTCTTCCCGTCAGTATACTTCTTAACATTTTCAACTTTTAAGGCAGTGTCTTGTAAATCATCTTTGCTTGCATCAACGGCAGCAATGAATTGACCACGTAATTTACCATTCACTTGGACAGCAATCTTAACTTCTTTATCAGTTAACTTGCTTTCGTCATAAATTGGCCATTGTGCATATGTGATTGATTCATTGTGACCCATCTTTTGCCAAATTTCTTCCATCATGTGTGGTGCGATTGGGGCAAGTAATTTAACAAATCCTTCAGCATATTCACGTGGAATTTGTTTAGCTTTATGTGCTTCGTTTACAAAGACCATTAATTGTGAAATTGCGGTATTAAAGTGTAAAGCGTCATAATCTTCAGTAACTTTCTTAACTGTTTGGTTATAAACTTTATCTAAAGTACCATCATTTTCACTAACAATCGTATCACGAAGTTGGTCAGTACCATCATTGATGAATAAACGCCATACCCGGTCTAAGAACTTGCGTGAACCAGATAAGCCCTTTTCACTCCAAGAAATTGAAGCGTCCAAAGGTCCCATGAACATTTCATAAAGCCGTAATGTGTCTGCACCGTATGCAGCAACCACATCATCAGGGTTAACCACGTTACCCTTCGACTTAGACATTTTTTCATGGTTAGCACCCAAAATCATCCCTTGGTTGAACAAGTGTTGGAATGGTTCTTTAGTTGGTACAACACCAATATCGTATAAGAATTTGTGCCAGAACCGTGCATAAAGTAAGTGCAAAACCGCATGTTCAGCCCCACCAATGTACAAGTCAACTGGTAACCATTGCTTTAATTTTTCAAAATCAGCAATGGCTTCTTTGTTATGTGGATCAACATAACGAAGGTAGTACCATGAACTACCAGCCCATTGTGGCATCGTGTTAGTTTCACGCCGACCCTTGCGACCATTCTTATCAACAACATTAACCCAATCAGTAGCATTAGCTAATGGACTTTCACCGGTGCCAGATGGCTTGATATTAGTCATCTTAGGTAACATTAATGGTAATTGGTCTTCAGGAACTAATGAAGTTGTGCCATCTTCCCAATGAATAATTGGAATTGGTTCACCCCAATAACGTTGCCGTGAGAATAACCAGTCACGAAGACGGTAATTAACCTTCTTCTTACCAATATGATGATCTTCTAACCAAGCAATCATCTTAGCAATGGCTTGTTGTTTATCCAAACCATCTAAGAAATCAGAATTAATGTGGGTACCATCTTCAGTATATGGTGCTTCATCCACATTATCACCAGCAATAACTGGTTTGATTGGTAAATCAAATTTTTTAGCAAATGCAAAGTCACGTTCATCGTGAGCTGGCACTGCCATTACGGCACCAGTACCATAACTTGACAATACATAGTCAGAAATCCAGATTGGCAACTTTTCACCATTAACAGGATTAATTGCGTATGCACCTGTAAAGGCACCGGTTTTATCCTTATTCAAATCAGTCCGATCCAAGTCAGACTTATGTGATGTTTTTTCAATATAAGCATCAACAGCTGCCTTTTGTTCTGGTGTCGTGATACTCTTAACAATTTGATGTTCAGGCGCCATCACAATGTATGAAACACCAAACAAAGTATCAGGACGGGTAGTGAAAACATCAAAGTGTTGGTCAGAACCAGCTACATTAAAGGTAATTTGGGCGCCTTCAGAACGACCAATCCAGTTCCGTTGCATTTCTTTAATGCTTTCTGGCCAGTCAACAAGGTCCAAATCATCAATCAAGCGGTCAGCATAAGCAGTAATCCGCAACATCCATTGCCGCATTGGTTTACGAATAACTGGGAATCCACCCCGTTCAGTTTTACCATCAATTACTTCTTCATTAGCAACAACGGTACCTAAATCTGGTGACCAGTTAACTGGTACTTCAGCTTCATAAGCCAAGTTATGCTTATACATTTGTTCAAAAATCCATTGAGTCCACTTGTAATAACTAGGATCAGAGGTCTTAACTTCACGGTCCCAATCATATGAAAAGCCCAACATATTAATTTGCCGCTTAAAGTTATTGATATTATTATCAGTAAATTCAGCTGGATTATGACCAGTCTTCAAAGCATATTGTTCAGCTGGTAAGCCAAAAGCATCAAAGCCCATTGGGTGCAAAACATTAAAGCCTTGCATCCGCTTCATCCGAGCAATGATATCAGTGGCGGTATAGCCTTCAGGGTGACCAACATGCAAGCCTTGGCCAGATGGATATGGAAACATATCGAGAGCATAAAAGTTCTTCTTATTAGGATCTTCAGTTGTCTTAAAAGTGTCATGTTCACGCCAGTATTCTTGCCACTTTTTTTCAACTTTTTGATGATCATATGCCATCAATCTATCGCTCCTTTAATTATAATTAGCAATAAAAAAGCCTATAGTACAAACTATACTATAGGACGAATTTAATCCGCGGTACCACCTATGTTTGATAAGTTACCTTATCACTCTTTTTCATCATAACGTGATGATCACGGCGCTACCTACTATTATTTTCAGTATTGCTAGCTGAAGATGAGTTCAGTACTAACTGAGTATATACTCACATCAACCGTATACTTTCTGCAAAACAATTAATACTTACTATTTCTTCACAATATTTATCGATATTCATTTAACATGCTTTACTTTAGCAAATCAATTATTATTTTGCAAGTTAGCGTACACGTAACCGTTGGCCGACCAAAATCATATCTGATGATAAATTATTCAATTGTTTCAAGTTGCTTACACTGGTGTTATTAGCTTGGGCAATTGACCATAAACTGTCACCAGATTTAGCAGTGTAATATGCAGAGTTTTGTTGCACATTAGGCCGACTCAAAGTAACATTACCACTAGCAACTGGCGCAATATCCAATACTTGACCAGTGTAAATCGTCGTGTCGCTAAGATGGTTAGCACTCATCAATTGATTTACCGAAGTATTATACTTTTGTGAAATACCCCATAATGTATCACCAGACTTAACAGTATAAGTAGTAGTTTGATTACTACTTGTATTGTTATTAGTTGTTTGTGAGGTAGTATTAGTAGTCTGTTGATTACCACTAATTACTAACTTTTGACCGACATAAATTGTTGAGCCACTAAGATGGTTAGTATCTTGAAGATGGCTAACTGTTGTATTGTACTGCTGTGAAATACCCCACAACGTGTCACCGGACTTAACGGTGTATGTAACTGTGCCATTATTAGTATTTTGGTTAGTATCAGTTGTTGTTGAACTATTACTACTATTATTTGTATTGTTGTTGCTTTGACTATTATTACCTTGCTTAATAGTTAAAACTTGACCAACATAAATGATGTTACTATCACTGATATGATTTAAGCTCGTAATTTGTGGTACAGAAACTTGGAATTTTTGTGAAATGCCCCACAACGTATCGCCAGATTTAACCGTATATGTGACTGTTTCATCGTTAGTTTGGCTATTATTATCAGTATTAGTAGTTGTTGATTGATTATTATCTTGTTGCGTTACTGGTGCTGATACATTAAGCACTTGACCAACATAAATCTTATTTGCATCTGTTAAATTATTCCAACTAACAATTTGACTAACAGTAGTGTTAAATTGTTGTGAAATGCCCCAAACTGTATCACCAGACTTAACAATGTATGTCTTTTGCGTTTGTGGTTTTGTTGTATCAGCATTGGTATTATCAGTATCAACTTCACCACTGACATTATCAGGCGTGTTAGTCGTTTGTTGATCAAAGCGTGATAAGTCATATTGCGCAATGATTTGGTTCAACTTAACGTTATAACTTGGATCAGTAGCATAACGACCAGTTAACCATGCCGTTGCATCTTGATAAGTTGGAGCATTCTTCCGAAAGACACCCCGATATAAATTCCGTGCCCAGTCTGAGCCAACAAATACTTGGGCATAGTCTTCAAATGATGCTTCGGCATTTGGATATTTCTTAAAGTAATCATTAATAGTTACCATTTGGTAACCATTCCATTCTTGGGTAGGCACATTAACTGATTGCCCATTATATGAACCCTTAACACC
>CAWUZD010000043.1:0-39672 GCA_963926925.1 uncultured Lactobacillaceae bacterium | reverse complement strand
GGCGAAGGTATCGAAAAGAAGCAAGAAGACTTTGCTGCTGAAGTTGCTGCACAAATGAAAGACGCAAGCAAATAATAACTGATTATTAGTTAATAGAAAGAGTTATCAGATTAAACTGATAACTCTTTTTTTATCGATAATTATTGTAAATATTATGTATCTTAAATGTATATTAATGAAATAATAATGTATATATTTTGTATACAAATGTATTTTTAATTGCTTCTCAAAATCGAAAGAATTATATTTTATAGCGTAATATATCAATATTTTATAAAAGGAGTAATGATTATGTCTTTAGTTAAAATACTGACGGCAACGCCACCAGCAACTGAGAAAATTGCTGAAGAAAAGGTTGAGGGTACTTATGCACGCAAGCGTATCGGCGTATTTACGAGTATTTATATTGCCTATGCAGCCTATTACATTATTCGTGATAACTTTACCGTAAGTTCACCATATTTAATTAAATATTGTGGTTTTGATAAGGCCACAATTGGTTTAATATTATCGCTATTAGCAATTTCGTATGGGATTTCCAAATTCTTTATGGGTTCATTAGCAGATAAGTCTAATCCTCGTTACTATATTGCAACTGGTTTAATTGGTTCAGCCTTATTGAACTTTATTTTTGGGACGACTAGCAATAAGTATGTAATGATGATTTTAGTGGTTTTGATGGGAATTTTCCAAGGTATGGGTGCGCCTGCAGCGCATAAAACCTTAGCAGCATGGTTTTCCAATCGCGAACGGGGCACGTATATTTCAATTTGGAATACCTCACATAACGTTGGTGGTGGTTTAATTCCATTAATTGTTACAGCTACAATTGCAATCTTTGGTGTTAGTCACTGGCAAAATATTTTCTTTGTTCCTTCAATTATTTCCATTATCTTAGCGTTGATAGTTGTTTTTCTTGGTGAAGATACTCCTGAAAGTATTGGTTTGCCATCAATTAATGAATATCATCATGAAGAAACTGTTGAAACCAAAGTTGATTACTATCATTTGCCATTATTAACAATCATTAAGGAAAGTATTTTAAAACGGCCATATATTTGGTTATTAGCAATTGCTAACGCAACAGTTTACATTGCTCGGTATGGGATTGAAAACTGGATTCCAATTTACTTACATACGATGAAGGGTTTTTCATTAGCACAAGCACGGTCATGCTTCTCAATTTATGAATTTGCAGCTATTCCGGGTACAATTTTAATTGGAATTATTAGTGATAAGCTATTTAAAGGTAAACGGTCTAAAATTGGTGCTATTTTAATGTTCCTTTTAGGTTTAGTCTTTGCTGGTTATTGGTTTACCACTGATCATTCATTAATTTATATTGAAGTCGGTATTATGGGTATTTTAGTATATGGTCCGCAAATGTTAATTACTGCTTTGGCCATTGACTTAGTACCACGTTTTGCAGTTGGTAGTACTGATGGTTTTGTGGGATTGTTTGGTTATATCTTTGGTGAAGTAATTGCTTCATATGTCATTGGTGCTTTAGTTGATAAGACCGGTTGGATTGCTTCATTCTGGACTATTATTATTGCGGCAGTAATTAGTTTAGGTTGCTTCATTGCTTTAATTCAGGCCGAAAAGACAATTGATCAACAACTTCACCAGATTTACGAACATTTAGAAAATATTGCAAATTAATTGTTAAGTGGTCGAAAAAAGTAATATATATGTGATACAATCAATTCGATATATATTTACGGAGGACTACATTTATATGACTGACATTAAATATAAACGTATTGTTTTAAAGTTAAGCGGTGAAGCATTAGCAGGGGATGCTGGTCATGGAATTAACCCACCTGTTATTAGTGATGTCGCTAAAGATATTAAACGTGTTTATGATATGGGTGTTGAAATTGCGATTGTTGTCGGTGGCGGCAATATGTGGCGTGGTGAAACTGGCGTCCAAATGGGAATGGAACGTGCCCAAGCAGACTATATCGGGATGTTAGGAACAATTATGAATGCCCTTGCTTTGCAAGATGGTTTAGAAAAAGTTGGTGTACCAACGCGTGTGCAAACTTCCATCGAAATGCGGCAAATTGCTGAACCATACATTCGGCGTAAGGCAATTCGGCACTTAGAAAAAGGACGGATTGTTATTTTCGCTGGTGGGATTGGTAGCCCATACTTCTCAACTGATACTACTGCTGCTTTACGTGCTGCTGAAATTAACGCTGACGTTATTTTAATGGGTAAAAATGGCGTTGATGGTGTTTATTCTGCAGACCCACGGACTGATGAAACAGCCGTTAAGTTTGATACTTTAACACATTTAGATGTTCTTCAAAAGGGCTTACATGTTATGGATAGTACTGCTAGTTCATTATCAATGGATAATGATATTCCATTGGTTGTCTTTAATTTGAATGACCCTGAAAACATCTGCCGGGTTGTTAAAGGCGAAGCAATTGGTACTACAATTAAAGGTAAAGGAAGAGATTAAGATGCAAAAAAATCCAGTTTTAGAACAAGCACAACAAGAAATGGATAAAAGTGCACGGGCACTTCAACAAGAATTAGGCCGGATGCGTGCTGGCCGTGCTAATGCAAGTTTACTTGATCGGATTACCGTTGAATATTATGGCGTACCAACACCTTTAAACCAAGTAGCTGCAATTACTATTCCTGAAGCACGAGTATTAATGATTACTCCATATGATAAGTCAGCATTGAAGAATATCGAACGGGCTTTACTTGAATCTGATTTGGGCATTAATCCTGCTAATGATGGTACAGTAATTCGTTTGGTAATTCCCCAATTAACTGGTGAACGGCGTAAGGAATTAGCTAAAGAAGTTAAAAAGACAGGCGAAAGTACTAAAGGAACAATTCGTCGGATTCGGCATGATGCTTTGAACGAATTACGTAAGCAACAAAAAGACAGTGAAATCACTGAAGATGATTTGTATGATCTTGAAGACCAAATGCAAAAAATAACTGATCAAGCTAACAAGAAACTTGATCAAATTGTTGCTGACAAACAAAAAGAAATTTTGGATGATTAATTTTTGATTACTAAAGAAAGAAGTTGTAGAAAAGCGATTAAATTGCCTTTTTACAACTTTTTTGTTTTTATATAATCTGTTACAATCATTATTGTGTAAAAAAGGAGAATTAAGATGGATAATAAATCACTTGATTTAGATATGAACAAGTTGCCTAATCATGTTGCGATTATTATGGATGGTAATGGTCGTTGGGCTAAAAAACGTTTATTACCACGTGTTGCTGGTCACAAGGCCGGCATGGAAAATGTCCGGACGATTGCTAAAGCTGCTAGCAACTTAGGCATTAAAGTTCTAACCTTATATGCTTTTTCTACTGAAAACTGGAAACGGCCAACTGATGAAGTTAGTTACTTGATGAAATTGCCAATTGTTTTCTTTGATAAGTTTGTTCCCGAATTAATTGCAAATAATATTAAAGTAAACATTATGGGTTACTTGGATCAATTGCCAGCAGGTACCCAAAAAGCTTGCTTTGATGCAATGGAACAGACTAAGGACAATACTGGGATGATCCTTAATTTTGCTTTGAACTATGGAAGTCGTGCTGAAATTGTGAGTGCTGTTCAAAAACTGGTTGAACAAGCGGGCGCAGGTGAAATTACTGCTGAAGATGTTAATGAAACAATCTTTGCACAACAATTGATGACAAGTGCCTTAGGCAAGTATGCTGATCCTGACTTATTAATCAGAACTTCTGGTGAAGAACGGATTTCTAATTTCTTACTATGGCAATTAGCATATAGTGAATTAATCTTTGATGATTGTTATTGGCCAGATTTTAGTGTTGATGCTTTTAAAAAGAATATTTGGCAATATCAACAACGTGATCGTCGGTTTGGCGGTTTAAAATAAAAGAGTGAAGAGGGGATGTAAAAGTGAAGCAGCGTGTGATTACTGCTATTGTCGCTTTAGTTATTTTTATTCCAATTTTATTTATTGGTGGTCCATTAATTGATTTTGCCGCTTGGGTATTAGCATTAGTTGCATTATCAGAAACATTTATTATGCGTAAAAAAATTATTGTTTCATTTGATGCATTAATTGCAGCGTTAGCGGTGACTGATATTGTTTTACCACGGACTTTCTTTGGTTGGTTACCATCTAATTTAAACCAAGGTGATATTTTTTATATTTTGGTAATGATTATGTTAGCATTCACAGTTGTTACCCATAATAAAGTTAGTTTTGAAGATATTGCGATTACCATGATGTTCTCATTGTATATCGGTGTAGGTTTCCACTACTTAGCTGCTGCACGTAATCCAATGAGTGGCGGTAGTTTAACAACAATTTTCTATATCTTATTAGTAATTTGGGCAACCGATATTGGTGCTTACATGATTGGTCGAAAAATTGGAAAGCATAAGTTATATCCAGCAGTTAGTCCTAATAAGACATGGGAAGGTTCAATTGGTGGTATCTTATGTGCCGTTATTGTTGCAATGATTTATCTTGCTATCTTCCCCAATGCCGTACCTAGTCAATATAGTTTAGTAACGATGTTTATTTTGACAATCATCTTTTCAATTTGTGGTGAAATTGGTGATTTGGTTGAATCAGCTTATAAACGTTACTATGGTGTAAAGGATTCTGGTAATATTTTGCCAGGTCATGGTGGCATTCTTGATCGGTTTGATAGCTTATTATTTGTTTTACCACTATTACATATCTTTGGTATTTTGCCATTATAAAAGTGTTTCGAATGACTTACGTTAATTTCGTAAGTCATTTTTGAGTTAATCTTCACGTGTTATAATGGGAATAATTTAAGGGATAATATAAATAGGTATTTAACAGGAGGATAATTGTGCAAGCGATTATTGCGTTTATTATTATCTTTGGTGTATTAGTTATTGTCCATGAATTTGGACACTACTATGCAGCTAAAAAAGCTGGTATTTTAGTTCGTGAATTTTCAATTGGAATGGGTCCAAAATTGTTGGCCTTCCATCGTAAGGGTACTACTTATACTTTACGATTATTGCCATTAGGCGGTTATGTCCGCATGGCAGGTCTAGAAGATGATGATAGTGAAGTTCGGGCAGGAACAACGGCCTTAATTACATTAGATGACCATAATAAAGTTAAAGAAATTAACTTATCAAAACAGGCTAATGCGGTTAATGGCATTCCAATTGAAGTTGATAAAGCCGATTTAGTTCATGATTTATACATTGATGGTTATGTTAATGGTGATGAAAGTGAATTAAAACATTATCAAGTTGATCATGATGCGATGATTGTTGAAGCGGACGGCACAGCCGTTCAAATCGCACCAATTGATGTGCAGTATCAATCAGTAAGTGTTTGGAAACGGATCATTGTTAACTTTGCCGGACCATTTAATAACTTTGTTTTAGCACTAGTGGCATTTGCCTTAGCAGCTTGTGTTAATGGTGGGGTTATTCAACTCCAATCCAATCAAATTGGTGAAGTCGTACAAAATGAACCAGCCGCCAAAGCAGGTCTTAAGCCAGGAGACTGTATTACAAGTATTAATAATCATAAAACAACTAACTTTGAAGATTTAATTACGATTATTAATGATCATCCGAATAAACCAATTAATTTAACTGTTAAGACAACTAATAATCAAACTAAAGAAATTAAAATTACACCTAAAGCCACAACGCAAAACGGTACTAAAGTAGGTATAATTGGCATTACACCAACGAAGAAGAATACAGTTGCTGGTAATATTCAATATGCCTTTACGCAATTTGGCACAATGACGGCGAATATTATGCATGTTTTGGGTAGTTTCTTCACTGGCGGTTTTTCATTAAATAAATTAGCCGGACCAGTTGGTATTTACACGATGACATCTGAAGCAGCGAAGTTAGGGATTCCAACTTTGATTAATTTTGCGGCAATGTTATCACTTAACTTAGGAATTATGAACTTAATTCCGATTCCCGCATTAGATGGTGGTAAGATTCTTCTTAACATTGTTGAAGCAATTCGGCATAAACCATTACCTCCTGAAAAAGAAGGTCTCTTAACAATGATTGGTTTTGGCATCTTGTTAATCTTGATGGTACTTGTAACTGGTAATGATATTATGCGTTACTTTAGATAAAAATAAAAAGCGGTATGTAGCTTATTAACTACATACCGCTTTTTTGGTAGCTAAATATTAATTAATTGCATACGTTTATTAAAGTGATTGTGATAAGTTAAGTAAACGGCAATAATGGTACCCATACTAGTGGCGGCCATTAACATAAAGGTAACCATAATTTGGTACTTAATGGCATGAACCGGATTAACGCCGGCAAAGATTAAACCGGTCATCATGCCGGGAAGACTAACTAGTCCAACTGTTTTAGCAGAATTAATTGTTGGTAACATCCCGGTTTTAATAGTGTGATGAATAATTGCCTTTGATGCTTGGGCTGGCGTTGCGCCTAATGCTAATTTTTCTAAAAGTTGTTGGTAATGCGTTTTAAAAGCATTATTTAATTCACGATAACATAAACTAATTGCTACCATAATATTGCTGGCAATCATTCCGGAAATTGGCACGACTTGCATTGGAATAAATTTAATTGCACCTGATAAAGTTAAAGCAGCAATGGTAATTGTTGTACTAATGAAAATCGCAATGAAAGAGTATAACACACCATGTTTACCAGCTTTACCACGTTGAATTGCGTTCCATGAAGCGTTGAAAATAATTAGTAGCATTAATGCTAATGTTAATAAGATATTATTAACTTTAAAAACATATAGCAAAATGTAACCAACGATTACTAATTGAATAATTGCGCGGGTAATACTGATCAGAATGGCTTTAGTAAGTCCGAGTTTTTGTTGGCAACTAATGCCAATGGTAATAACGACTAGTAGTGCTGCCAAACATAGTGAAAAATTATTAACGTTGAGATTCATCAATTTGACCTTCCTTAATATAAATAAGATGTTGTGCTGCCGCAATCTGTTGCTCATCATGAGTAATTTTAATCACGGTTGTGCCGGCCTGTTGTAAAGTATTAATATGTTGCAAGACAATTTGCTTAGAAACACTGTCTAGACCACTAGTAATTTCATCAAGTAATAACACTTGTGGGTTAAATAATAAGTTTCTAATTAATGCTACACGTTGTTTTTCACCACCGGAAAGAGTAGTAATATTCTTATTTAAGAAATTAGCTGGTAACATCATTTGGTTTAACTGTTGTTTAAGCTTGGCGACATCGGGATGTTGCTCGCGAATTTGGTAAGGATAATAGAGATTATCAGCGACAGTTTTGCCAAATAACGTTGGTTGTTGGTAGCAATATGAAACCGCTTGGCGATAAACAGTTGGCGTAATTTTAAGTGTATCTTCACCATTAAATAAAATTTGGCCACTTGTTTGTGTAACTAGTGAAGCCACGATTTTTAAGAGAGTACTTTTACCCGCACCTGAAGGACCAGTAATTGTTAAGCATTGTCCTGGTAACACTTGAAAGTTAATATCCTTGAGGATAGTTTCATGATGTTCATCTTGATAGGTGATATGTAATGCTTGAATAATTGGTTTCATAATTATTTTCCTTATAAAAAAATGTCTATTTTCAATGTATCATAAAAAATACAATAAAAAATAGACATTTTATGTATAATAAATAACTAATTTTCCTCACAAGCTAATTATAATGCTTAACTTTTAAATTTACTAAAATAAATACCTATTTCAACTCTTTACGATTTTTAATAATTAAAGTAAACTAAGATTAATACTATTTAAAAGCAGAGAGGTTATATTCATGCGGCAAACACAAATGCTTATTCCGACTTTAAAAGAAACACCAAATGATGCTGAAGTTAAAAGTCATCAAATGATGTTACGGGCAGGTTATATTCGGCCAGTTGCTGCTGGTGTTTATAGTTACTTACCATTAGCATATAATGTTCTTCGCAAAATCGAAAAGATTGTTGAAGAAGAAATGAACAAAATTGGTGCGGTTGAAATGGAAATGCCTGCCATTTTACCAGCCGAATTATGGGAAGAATCAGGTCGTTATGCTACATATGGACCTAATTTATTTAAATTAAAGGATCGTCATGATCGTGACTTTATTTTAGGACCAACCCATGAAGAAACATTCACTGCTTTAATTCGGGATACTGTCAAATCATATAAGCGGTTACCATTAATGCTTTACCAAATTCAAACGAAGTACCGGGATGAAGACCGGCCTCGTTATGGTTTACTACGTAACCGTGAATTTATCATGAAGGACGCTTATTCTTTTGCAGCTAATGAAGAAGATTTGGATGATGCTTACGAAAAAATGCGGCAAGCTTATATTACTATCTTTAAGCGTTGCGGCTTAGAATTTCGTGGCATTATTGGTGATGCTGGCGCTATGGGTGGTCATGATTCCATGGAATTCAGTGCCATTGCGCCAATTGGTGAAGATACCATTGTTTATTCAGATGGTTCTGATTATGCTGCTAATTTGGAAATGGCTACTAGTGCTTATCATGTCCAACCAAGTACTGACCCAATGCAAGCTTTGACTAAGGTTGCTACACCAAATGCTAAAACAGTTGATGAAGTAGCTGCTAATTTGCATGTTGATAGTGATCAAATTTTGAAGAGTATCTTATACATTGCTGATGAAAAACCAGTATTAGTAGTTATTCGTGGTAATGCTGAAATTAACGAAGTTAAGTTAAAAAACTACTTACATGCTGATTTCTTAGCAATGGCAACACCAGAAGAAGCACAAAAATATGTGCATGCTTCATTTGGTTCAATTGGGCCAGTTAATGTTGATGATGATATTCGGATTATTGCTGACTTAACTGTTGAAGGCTTACGGAATGTTTATGCCGGGGCTAATGAAGATGGTTATCATTGGCAAAATGTTAACCCTGGCCGCGACTTTGAACCTGAAAGTTACCAAGATATTCGGATTGTGCAAGAAGGCGAACCATCTCCAGATGGTCAAGGTACTTTACACTTTACTAAAGGAATTGAAATTGGACATATTTTCAAATTAGGCACACGTTACTCTAAAGTAATGAAAGCTGATATTTTAGACGAAAACGGTCGGACTAAACCAGTTATTATGGGTTGCTATGGTATTGGGGTAAGTCGGTTATTATCAGCAATTGCTGAACAAACTGCTGATGACAAAGGCTTGGCATGGCCTAAGAACATTGCGCCATTTGACCTTCATGTCATTCCTGTTAACATGAAAGATGAATTACAAGTTACCACAGCTGAAGCCATTACTAAGCAAATGGAAGCCGCTGGTTACCAAGTATTACTTGATGATCGTAAGGAACGGGCTGGTGTTAAATTTGCTGATTCTGATTTAATTGGTTTACCATTACGAATTGTTGTTGGTAAGAAGATTAGTGATGGCATTGTTGAAGTTAAGGTTCGTAAAACTGGCGAAGTTATCGAAGTTAAACAAGACGAATTAATGGATACTATTAAAGATTTATTAGCAGATTAATTTTTAGTTAACTGTTTAACTTAAAGACCGAATGATTGTTGTTTTATAATCATTCGGTCTTTTAAGTAGATTAATAAATAGGGTATAGAACATGGCAGAAGATAAACACGCATTATTTGAAACATTATTAACGCAAATTCAATTACCAGCACACTTTACCAGTAATGCTGAATTACAAACTGGTAAAGTTGATACAGTAGTTGTTCATGAAAAATCACAACGTTGGGAATTTCATCTTTTTTTTGAACAAATTCTTCCAGCGGCTGTTTTCGTGGCCTTCAAACAACATTTAGCTCAAGCCTTTCAAGATATTGCGCATGTTAGTGTGGTTGTAAATGTTGATAATGCGCAAATTTCTGATGAATTACTACGTGATTATTGGCAATATATCATTACGCAACAACATCTTTCTGCTAATTTAATGCCTAAGAATGCGCCTTATATTGAAGACAAGCGGATTGTTTTAACAGCTGATAATAGTGTCATGGCTGATTTCTTAAACAAAAATGTTTTGCAAGCTATTGAACATGGTTATGAAAGTGTTGGTTTTCCAGCCTTTAAGATTAATGTGGTAGTTGATGAAGCCGCTAGTCAAGCCCAAATTGAAGAATTTCAAGCTCAACAAGCCCAAATGGCCGCTCAAGAAGCTGAAAATATGCAAGCGCAAGTAACCCAAAAGGCGACACAGCCCCAAACGCCGGCACAGCAACAACATAAAGCAACATCAGCTGCTTCAGCTGTCGCTGGAGCAATTGCCTTTGGTCGGAAATTAGATCCTCAAACACCTGCGCAACAAATGGCAACTATCAATGAAGAAGAACGTTCTGTAGTAATTGCTGGTTACATTTTTGCTAAGGAAGTACGGCAATTACGGTCCGGTCGGAAATTATTAACCCTAAAAGTAACTGACTACACATCTTCATTTGCCGTTAAGAAGTTTTCACGTGGCGACAAGGATGACGAAGCTTTTGATGCGCTTAAAAAAGGCATGTGGGTTAAGATTCGTGGTAGTGTACAAGAAGATAACTTCATGCGTGATTTGGTAGTTAATGCTAGTGACTTAGTCCAAATTAGTCACCAACAACGGCAAGATACAGCTGAAGGTGACAAGCGTATTGAATTACACTTGCACACTAATATGAGCCAAATGGATGCCATTAATAGTATTACTGACTACGTCAAACAAGCTCATGACTGGGGTCATCAAGCCATTGCGGTAACTGATCACTCCGGTTTACAAGCTTATCCAGAAGCTTATGCAGCTGGTAAAAAGTATGGTGTCAAAATTTTATATGGTGTTGAAGCTAACTTAGTAAATGATGGTAATCCGATTGCTTATAACAATGATGAACATCGTGCTTTGAAAGATAGCACTTATGTTGTTTTTGACGTGGAAACAACTGGTTTATCAGCAGTTTATGACCGTGTTATTGAATTAGCTGCGGTCAAAATGAAGAATAATGAAGTGATTGATGAATTTGAAGAATTTATTGATCCTGGTCATCCATTATCAGAATTAACTATTAATTTAACTCACATTACTGATGATATGGTTAAAGGCTCTAAGTCAGAAAAAGAAGTCTTTGATTTATTCCGGAAGTTCTGTGAAGGGACCATTATGGTTGGTCATAACGTTACCTTCGATGTGGGCTTTTTAAATGCTGGCTATCATCGTTATCATGAACCAAGTATTAGTAATCCAATTATTGATACCTTGGAATTATCACGGTTATTAAACCCAGAATTAAAGAACCATAAGTTGGACTTCTTATCTAAACGTTACCAAATTAACTTGGAACACCACCACCGGGCTAATGCGGATGCGGAAGCAACCGGTAAATTATTGTTTGCGATGGAAAAAGAAGCTTCCGAACGGTTCCACATGGATTATTTGGACCAATTAAATGAACATGTTGGTGAAGGTGAAGCTTATAAACAATCACGGCCATCACATGTGATTTTGCTTGCCCAAACTCAAGCTGGCTTGAAGAACTTATTTAAACTTGTTTCCAAATCAATGATTAAGTATTACTACCGAATGCCACGTATTCCGCGGAGTGAATTAATTAAGTATCGGGATGGTATTTTAGTTGGTTCTGCTTGCAGCGATGGTGAAGTGTTTACTGCGATGATGCAAAAAGGCTATGACGAAGCCTTACAAAAAGCACGCTTCTATGATTATCTTGAAGTACAACCATTACCACTTTATATTCTTTTGAAAGAACAAGAATTGGTAAAGGACGATGCTACTTTACAAGATATTATCAAGAACATCATTAAAATTGGTAATGAATTAAACAAGCCAGTTGTGGCTAGTGGGGATGTTCACTATCTTAATACGGAAGATGCGATTTACCGGCGCATTTTAATTAATTCGTTAGGTGGCGCTAACCGTCTTAATCGGTATGCACAATGGCCTGATGCTCATTTTCGGACAACTGATGAAATGTTAAATGACTTTGCCTTTTTAGGTGATGAATTAGCTCATCAAATTGTTGTTGAAAATCCACACAAAGTTGCTGATATGGTTGATGATGTGGTACCAGTTAAGGATAAATTGTACACACCTAAAATGCCTGGTGCTGAAGATGAAATTCGGAACCGCGCCATGCAACGGGCCTATGAATTGTATGGCAACCCATTACCAGAAATTGTCCAAAAGCGCCTTGAACGGGAATTGAATAGTATCATTGATAATGGTTATTCAGTGATTTATTTAATTGCGCAACGGTTAGTTGCTAAGAGTAATAAGGATGGTTATTTGGTTGGTTCCCGTGGTTCTGTTGGTTCAAGTTTAGCAGCGACGATGACAGGAATTACTGAAGTTAACCCATTACCACCACATTACCGGTGCCCACAATGTCAATATTCTGAATTCTTTACTCATGGTGAAGTTGGTTCTGGCTTCGACTTACCTGATAAGAAGTGCCCACAATGTGGTGCTGATTTAGTTAAGGATGGCCAGGATATTCCGTTTGAAACTTTCTTAGGTTTCCATGGTGATAAAGTTCCTGATATTGACTTGAACTTCTCTGGTGACTATCAACCGGTTGCGCACCAGTATATTAAGGTTATGTTCGGTGAGCACAATGCTTATCGGGCTGGGACCATTGGTACTGTGGCTGATAAAACTGCCTATGGTTATGTTAAGGCTTATGAACGGGATAGTGGTAAGACGTTCCGTAATGCTGAAGTTGATCGCTTAGCCGCTGGAGCAACTGGCGTTAAGCGGACAACTGGTCAGCATCCAGCTGGTATTTTGATTGTGCCTGATTATATGGATATTTATGACTTTACACCTATTCAATACCCAGCTGATGATCTTTCAGCAACTTGGCAAACCACGCACTTTGACTTCCATTCCATTCACGATAATATTCTGAAAATGGACGTTTTAGGGCATGATGATCCGACGATGTTGCGGATGTTACAAGATTTATCGGGCATTGATCCGCGTTCAATTCCTACTGATGATCCTGGAGTGATGGCGTTATTCTCAGGTACAGAATCATTAGGTGTAACCCCTGAACAAATTCGCTCAAAGATGGGGACATTAGGGGTTCCTGAATTTGGAACGCGTTTTGTCCGTGGGATGCTTGAAGAAACTAAACCAACCACTTTCTCAGAATTACTACAAATTTCTGGTTTGTCACACGGAACTGATGTATGGTTAGGCAATGCCGAATCTTTAATTAAAGATGGCGTAATTACTTTGAAGGAATGTATTGGTTGTCGTGATAACATCATGATGGACTTAATTCACTGGGGGATGGATCCTAGTGAATCATTCCAAATTATGGAACATGTCCGTAAAGGAAAAGGTATTCCTGAAGATTGGCAAAAAGACATGCGCGATAATCCGAATGTGCCAGAATGGTATATTCAATCATGTTTAAAGATTAAATATATGTTCCCAAAGGCTCATGCAACAGCGTATGTTTTGATGGCGTTACGAATTGCTTACTTTAAGGTATACTTCCCGGTAGTGTACTATGCCGCTTACTTCTCAGTGCGGGCTGATGACTTTGATTTGGTTGCGATGGCACATGGTAAGGAAGCCGTTAAGAAAGCAATGGACGAAATTGACGCGAAGGGAAATGAAGCAACAACGAAGGAAAAGAACTTACTTACTATTCTTGAAGTTGCCAATGAATGTCTTGAACGTGGCATTACGATTAAAATGGTTGATATTGATAAATCTGAAGCCCATGACTTTACTATTATTGATGATCACACCATTTTAGCACCATTCCGAGCAGTGCCAGGATTAGGTGATAACGTTGCTAAACAAATTGTTGCTGCCCGTGAAGAACGCCCGTTCCTATCTAAGGAAGATTTAGCAAATCGTGGTAAGGTTTCAAAGACATTGATTGATTACATGACAACTAACCATATTCTTGACCAATTACCTGATGAAAACCAATTATCATTATTTGACGATCTTTTATAATATTGGTTGATTTATTAATTAAGAAAATTTAAAATATAAAGTATAATATTCGATGAAAAAGAATGGTTAATGATTATCATGCACAGTGAGTTTGGAACAGTGTGAACCAAATCATGATGCATTAGCGGCGCGCTTTGGAGAATAGCTCATTTTAATATTTAAAAGCGGATCTTCGTATCAAGTAGAGTGGTACCGCGGGTAATCTAATCTCGTCTCTTCCTTATTTAAGGAAGAGATTTTTTATTTTAACAAGGAGGATTAATGATGGATCAAAAACAACAAGTAATTGATACTTTAAGTACCGTTTTAGACGGTGAATTGAATAAAGACGAAATTACTAACATGATTGAAATTCCTAAGACATCAGACTTAGGTGACTATGCCTTTCCAACATTTATGTTAGCTAAACTTCGTCATCAAGCTCCTCAACAAATTGCTAGTGACATTGTTGATAAGTTAGACAAGCGTGCTTTTGAAAAAGTACAAGCAACGGGCGCTTATGTCAACTTCTTCTTAAACAAGACTAACTACTCAGCTAATGTTTTACAAACAATCTTAACCCAGCAAGATCATTATGGTGATGCTAATGTTGGTAAGGGTGGCAACGTTACAATTGATATGTCTAGCCCTAACATTGCTAAGCCATTTTCAATGGGTCACTTACGGTCAACTGTTATTGGTAACGCAATTGCCAATATTATTACCAAAGTTGGTTACCATCCAATTAAAATCAATCACTTAGGTGACTGGGGCACCCAATTTGGTAAGTTAATGGTGGCTTACATGAAGTGGGGCAATGAAGCTGACGTTAAGAAGGATCCAATTAATACTTTATTGAAGTACTATGTTCGGTTCCATAAAGAAGCCGAAACCAATCCTGAACTTAATGATGAAGCACGGTTATGGTTTAAGAAACTCGAAGATGGCGATGAAAAGGCAACTTACTTATGGACATGGTTCCGTGATGAATCACTTAAAGAATTCAAGCGGATTTATGAAGAATTAGGCATTGACTTTGATCACTACACTGGTGAATCATTCTATAACGATAAGATGCAAGCTGTTGTTGATGAATTGAAGCAAAAGCATCTTCTTGAAAAGAGTCGTGGTGCTGAAATCGTTAACCTCGATAAGTTCAACTTGAATCCTGCATTAATTTTGAAATCAGACGGTGCAACTTTATACATCACCCGTGATTTGGCAACAGCTATTTATCGGCACGATACCTTCCACTTTGTTAAATCATTATATGTAGTTGGTTTGGAACAACAAGAACACTTCAAACAACTTAAAGCTGTTTTGAGCTTAATGGGTGACGAATGGGCCAAGGATATTCAATACATTGGTTTCGGTTTGATTACCCAAAATGGTAAGAAGTTATCAACCCGGAAAGGTAACATTGTATTACTTGAAAATGTTTTACAAGATGCTACCAAATTAGCTTTGAAACAAATCAATGAAAAACATCCTGATTTGCCAAACAAAGAAGAAGTTGCTCATGATGTTGGTGTTGGTGCAGTTATTTTCCATGACTTGAAGAATAACCGGTTAGATAGTTTTGACTTCAACTTGGAAGAAGTTGTTCGTTTTGAAGGTGAAACTGGTCCATATGTTCAATACACTAACGTTCGTGCACAAAGTATCTTGCGGAAAGCGAATGTTAAACACATTGACCCACAAAGTGCTTTGCAATTAAGCGATGCTAACGCTTGGGACATTTTGAAATTATTAGGTGATTACCCAGCAACAGTTATGCGTGCTAATAATGATTATGAACCATCTGTTATTGCTAAATATGCATTACACTTATCAAAGGCATTTAACAAGTACTACGCTAACAGCAAAGTATTAGTTGATGACGATGAAAAGAATGCACGGTTAGCTTTAGTTGAAAGTGTAAGCATTGTTTTACAAAACGCCTTAGCATTATTAGGTGTTAAAGCACCAGCTGAAATGTAAAAAATAACTAAAAAAAGTGATTTTATTCTTAAAATAAATGAATAAAATCACTTTTTTTGTTATATTTATTCATAAATATGATGACACTGTTATATAATGTTATTAATGGGGGAATTATTGTGAATAAAACAATTCGTCAAAATCGTCTCGTGCAAATCATTAATCAAAATATTGTTACTTCACAAGAAGAATTAATGAATTTGCTAAAACAAGAAGGCATTGATGCCACACAAGCCACAATTTCACGTGATATTCGTGATTTGAATATTGTCAAAATTCGTGATCAAAATGGTCATTTACGTTATCAAGTCTTTAATGCTGCTGAACATTCACCTAATGTGAAGTTTCGGCGGACATTTCGCAATGTTGTTTTAGACGTTACCCAAATTCAATTCATTAATATCATTAAAACTTTGCCACATAACGGTGATTTGTTGACCGAAATGATTGATCAACAAAACTTACCAGAAGTTGCCGCAACAATTGCTGGACAAGATACAATCTTAGTCTTTTCAACTAATGAAGATAGTGCGCGGCAAATGCGTGATTACTTTCAATCATTAATTGGCAAAGAATAATTAAAAAATGGTGTTGGACAATTAACGACTAACTGGATTTGTGAAAAAGGCATCGTTAGCTTTAATTGTGCGGCATGCAAATACATGCGTTGGTATTGTTGGGCATCGTTTGAATAAAGTGGATCACCAATAATTGGATGATGTAAAGCGGCCAAGTGGACGCGAATTTGGTGTGTCCGGCCCGTTGCTAAACTAACTAGTAACACACTATATTGGTCATTATGCGCAATGACATGGTAATTAGTAATTGCTGGTTGACTATGTGGTTGGTTAACCCAACGGCGCCGTGGATCATTAGCAACTCGTCCAATTGGTAGAGTAATTTGACCATCATGTTCAAGATTACCCTTAACAACAGTAATATAACGGCGTTGAAAGTTTTTAATTGTTAGTTGCCGGTTAAGGATGGGTGCCGTAATTGGGTCTTTAGCAATGACTAATAACCCACTAGTTGCCTCATCCAAACGGTGCGTAATAAATGGCATTTTATTTTGATTATTTAGATATTTTGTAGCAACATTCATTGCGGTATTATTTTCAGTAGGCCAGTTGGGATGCGTTTTTTGTCCCGCTGGCTTATTTATTATTAATAAATGCGCATCTTCATAAACCACATTAATTGGTAAATCAGCTGGTAAGTAGTGTGGTGTTGCCACATCGAGATGATTAAAGTTTAAAGTGATTTTTTCGCCACCATATAACGATGAAGAAATGGGATGATACTGCCCGTTAACAAAAATTTGTTGTTCACTGCGCAAAAAATGTTGCATACGCCGTGGTAAGTACCAATCAATTAATTGTTGGCGAATACTCCGTGTTTGATAATGAATGGGTAAGATTACTTGTTGTGAAAAGTTTTCAATCATAATTACATTCTGTTCCCTATTTGTTATTATTAATAATTATAGATAACTTAAAGAAGGATTGAAATGAATAACTTACGTAAGGGAATATTACTTGAGTATATTTCACTGGGATGGATGACTGTTGAATTTTTGGTAGGATTAATTGCGGGCATTAGGGCGCATTCAATTTTACTAGTTGCTTTTGGTTTAGATAGTTTATTAGAAATTGTTTCTGGTGTTGTTTTACTCTGGCGTCTTTTTTTAGAAAAAAAGCATTGTCAGCGTAACATTGATGCCATTGAACAACGCGTGACCAAAATTGTGGGTTGGATATTAATCTTATTAGCAATTTATATTGTTGTCGTTTCACTATATAATCTTGTTACACATCAAGGTGCTGAAAATAGTTTGAGCGGCTTATTAATTGCAATTGCTTCATTAATATTTATGCCCATTTTGGCACGGCAAAAAGTCAAAATTGCCACTGCTATCAAATCAGCCGCTTTAAAAGAAGATGGAATGTGTAATATTGTTTGTGCCTACATGGCAGCAACGGTTTTGCTAGGAGTAATATTAACTTCATTGCTTAATTGGTGGTGGATTACACCGGTAGCAGCGTTACTATTAGTTTATTTCATTGCCAAGGAAGGTTTAGAAGGCATTCGTGATTAGCTATTTTTTCATTAACTTTTAGTAGTGGCATATTAAGAAAGATTGTAAGTATGTTAGAATTAACTAGTTATATTAAGAATATTGGGGTTTATTAAAATGGATTATGTTGCGCAATTACAACGCATGCGCCAATTATTACCATTTAATGCTATTAATCAACAACTAACCATGTGCTTGCAGGTAATTAATAGCTTACAACAGCACCAATTACCATTGGTGAAGTTACCACCATTAGGAATTACGGATGCACAGTTTGTTGAAGCCATGTTAATGACTGATTCCCAACAACAATATTATTATTTGCGGCAATGCGATCATTTATTGCGTGATTTTCGTTCCTATTTAGAAGCAAAGTTTGGTATGTGGGCTTATATTAGTGGGCCATTTTTAGATGAATGGGTGCAACAATTTGGCAATCAGCGTTATTTAGAAATTATGGCCGGCAATGGCTTTATTAGTGCTGGTTTGCGGCAACGTCATCAGCAAGTTATTTGTACGGATAGTTTTGCGTGGCGGCAAGAAAGTGCTACTGGTAACCAACCGTGGACACCAATGGTAGCAATGGATGCCTTACAAGCAGTGCATACTTATGGTTCGCAAGTTGATGCGGTGATTATGTCATGGTCACCAGATGGGGATGACATTGATTGGCAAGTATTACAAGCACTGCGCCAATTACACCCCCAACCATTATTATTCTGTATCGGAGAGCGTAATGGCGCTACTGATAGTCACATTTTTTGGCAAGATAGCCATTCATTACCTGATCGGCGCTTATTAAAAGTGAATGCGCAGTATGCACATTTTGATTTAATGCGTGACCGTCTTTATTTAATCCAATAGCGAAAGTGAAGAAGTCAAGATGCGAAGTCGGAAGATATTAATTGACCTTGTGATGATTTTGTTATCATTCTTAACGGTTTTTTGTTTTGTACAAAATGATAAAAAACTTTATCATAACCAATTAAACCACAATGGTTTATCAGAAAATGCGATGGTTTACCAGACTAATAGTAACCAAAACGTCCAACAAACGTTACAAAAGTTAGCTAAGGAACCATGGCATAATTATCAAATTCATTTTAATATCAATAAGCACGTTACTTATCTTTATCAAAATGATTTTAATAGTGTTTTGCCAGTTGTTTCAGGACACTTCTTTGGTGAAGCTGCCTTTAATTCTGAAGTGCCTATTGTGGTAATTGGCCAAAATTTGAAGGATAAGTTATATATTCCGACTAAACAAAAGTACTGGAAATACGATGGTAATTATTTGTCAGTCATTGGCGAAATTGGGACTGAAAATAAATCATTATCAGTTAATAACCATGTTTTCATTTCCGCATCACCACTCGGCGTTTATAATGACCAACCTTTAAGTCATTTTCAAATTATTGCTGATGGTCCTGGTTTACGTGATCATAGCAAACAGTTGCAGCAAATTCTCGGTGCAACTAAGGCTTACCACTTGATTCCACATAACTCACCAATTGTTGGTCCAACCTGGATTGGTACGTATGGCACGTTGGTATTAGCCTTAACAGGTATCTTAGTAGTTGCCGTAATTCTAGGACTCTTGTTCTTAAGAACTAACTTGGTTAAAGATTCACTCGGCAATTTGGACCATGTCATGCGGTGGCGGCGTTTCTGGATATTATTACGTGAATATAGTTTTCAAATGATTGTAACCATCTTAATTGGTGACATTATTGGTTATAGTTTCTTACCAGTAATTAATATTTCTAGAATTATTGTTTTTGGTATCTGTGCGTTAGGCATACTTTTAGGTGTTTATAGTGCTGCATTCTGGTGGCATGTTAACAAGAGAAAGGGAAATATATGAAATTACCAACAGCGTTTGTCGAAAAATACACGCGGTTATTGGGTGACGATGCGCCAGCTTTCTTTGCTAGTTTTGATCAACCTGTAACCCATGGTTTTCGCCTTAATCCATTAAAACCAAATATGAAGGACGTTGTCTTACCATTAACTGACCCTGTACCATATATCAAGTGTGGTTACTACGGTACTGTTGATGGTAATGCCATTGATCACATGGCTGGTTATGTTTATAGCCAAGATCCCAGTGCCATGGCGGTGGGTGCCTTAGCTGCGCCGCATCCTGATTGGAAAATTCTTGACTTGTGTGCAGCTCCAGGCGGAAAAAGTACCCAAGTTGGGGCATTATTAGATGATAATGGGTTATTAGTAAGTAACGAAATTAATCACAGCCGGGCTAAAGTATTATCCAGTAACATTGAACGGATGGGTATTAAGAACGTTATTGTGACTAATAACTCACCTGAAGAATTGATTAAAGACTGGCCCCATTACTTTGACATGATTATTGTTGATGCCCCTTGTTCAGGTGAAGGACTCTTCCGCAAGGATCCCGATGCAATTAATTACTGGCATGCCGATTATCCGGCCGAATGTGCACAACGGCAAAAGAAAATTCTAGCTTCAGCGATGATGATGTTGGCACCCCATGGACAATTAGTTTATTCAACTTGTACATTTGCCCCTGAAGAAGATGAACAAAACATTGCGTGGTTGTTAGCTAACTATCCAAGTTTACAAGTAGTACCATTAACACCTAGTGATGGGATGGTACATGGTAAACCACAATGGGCTGATGGTAATGCACAATTAACTGGCACAATTCGCTTCTTCCCATATCTCAGTCGTGGTGAAGGTCATTTCATTGCGAAGTTACAAAACAATGATGATACGGTTAAATCACCACGGATGAAACCATGGCATGCCACACGGTTAAATCCAACCCAACAAAAACTATGGCAAGCATTCCAGCAACAAAACTTAGCTGTTAAACTACCAACTAACCGTTTGGCAGTTTGGCAAGACCAGTTATTGTTACTACCAAACGTAGTACCTAATTTCAAACAAGCTCATGTTTTACGCTTAGGTTTGAAACTGGGAACATTCCGCAAGAAACGTTTTGAACCTGATTACGCTATCAGTCATGCATTATTACCACAAGATTTTAAAATAGTTATTGCGTTAGATGATGAACAATATCGGCAATACGTGCATGGGGATGTTGTTAATGTTCAACAAAGTGGTAAACAACAATGGTGCTTACTAACTTATCAAGATAAGCCGTTTAGTTTAGGCAAGTTGGTTAATAACACTCTTAAGAACTTTTATCCAAAAGGCTTACGGCATTAAAAATAAATAAGCAAATTAAAAACTTCCAAAACATTAGCAATCCACTAACATTTTGGAAGTTTTATTTATAAATAATAATTAATTTTATAAGTATTGAATGGCAAGTTGAAAAGTAATCATAATTTTGATTAAAATAAAATTAATGGTATTTATTAGAATTTTCATGAAAGGGAATTAATTTATATGGTTATTAAACAATCTGGCAAAGTCGGATTTTGGCAAGCAATTAAGGATTTTTGGAAAGGTTATGTTTCATTCCAAGGAACAACTACCCGCGCTGGTTATTGGTGGGCATGTTTAGGCAATTACTTATTAATTATTGCAGCAGTGATTATTAGTTTTATTGCGTTATTTGCCAGCAATGATTGGGTAAAGGGAAGCCTTATTTTTATCCTTGTCCTTTTATTATGTGGCTTAGTATTAATTTTACCATCATTAGCGTTATTAACCCGGCGTTTTCGGGACGTTGGTTTAAACCTCACTGGTTTATTAGTAGTAATGATTACGCCATTCGTATTTAACTTCATGGCTTCATTCTTCCATATTAACTTTTTAATTGGTATGGCAACTATTATTGGTATTTTTCAATTTATTTTGACATTATTACCATCTAACGCTTTGGTAGGTAAATGGTCACTATTTTGCCGTGATTAATTGTTTAAGTCTTCATAAGTTTTATGAAGACTTTTTTTATTGCAATCAAATCTAAAAAAATCTAAAATAAAAATACAAATCTAAAGAAATCTAAAAGAGAATTTAACATGCAAACTAAAAACCCATTTAATCCAACTTTTGGTGATGTTCCTAATATTTTCTTAGATAAACAAAAATTGGTTGATGAATTAATTACAACTATCAAAGAAAGTGATTTTGCTCGTTCATTTTTCATTACTGGTGTGCGAGGTTCTGGGAAGACTAGTTTTTTAACGAAAGTATCGGAACAATTACAAGAAGATAAAAAATGTTACTGTGTTGATTTAGTCAATGAAGATGGTATTTTAACAACATTTGCGCGTAAATTATATTATCAAAATGGTTCTAAACTATCATCATTGTTTGATAGTTTAAATGCTATTTCAATAGGTGGCTTTTCACTAGAAAGAAGTAAGGAATTGCCGAATATTGAAATTATGCTTGAAGAATTAATGCAAGCAATTCAAAAAAAGGGTAAGTATGTTGTTGTTACCATTGATGAAGTTACTAATTCCAAAGCTATTCAATCATTTGCTAAGGAATTTAATGCTTTAAAGCGCAAAAAATATCCACTTTATATTATTATGACAGGACTACCTGATTTAGTACTTGATATTCAAAATGATGATAAGTTAACATTTTTGTTACGATCAGAAAAGATTGAAATGCAACCATTAAGTTTACAGGATATTGTTTTTGCCTATCAACATGTTTTTGATGATAATTTTGCTGTGGCTCACTTAATGGCACAACGCACGAAGGGATATTCTTATGCATTTCAGTTGCAGGGTTATATCTATTTTAAATATTTAAAGCATAATCAATTACAACCAAGCATTGCGAGTTTAAATGCAACTTTTGATCAATATCAAATGATGTTATTTAGTAATGCATATCAAAAAATCTTTTCTGGATTATCAAATACTGATCGGCGTTATTTAATAACAATTGCGCAACATCCTACCTTTAGTGAAACTGTTAAAGCAATGCAAAAAAGTGGCAGTTATGTATCGCAATACCGCCGGCGGATGATTGAACGGCACTTGATAACGCCAGTTAGTCATGGTGAAGTAGCGTATACTTTGCCATTGTTTAAAGAATACATTGCGGCTACTCAAAATCCTGATTCAGAATTTTATTGGTATATGTAACAAGTTAAAAGACTTCATAAGCACTGCTTATGAAGTCTTTTTTTATAATAAGGGATGGAAGAGGGTGTTTCATATGAATGAAGCAGCAATAACTGATTTAGGAACGAAGCTTGATTTATTAACTGCTCGGGTTAATCGGCTTGAAAAAATTATTGATGAAAATCTTGTTAATAAAAGGGATTACCAAGTACCGCTCTTGCCTAAAGATAAGATTATTGAAGCAATTATGGATAAGCTAGCAACTTATGATGTTATTGTGCAAAAGACAACGCATACACCTGGTAATGGCTTGGTACTTACGAATGTGCATGGTGATAAGTTACAGGTAAGTTTGCGGGATACCGAAAGTTTATTTGATGATAATTATGAATTTGATACACTAGTTAGTTATCAACAGAAGGATATTGCGCCTTATGATGCGTTTATTTTTTGCATTGTTGATCGCCAGAGTAAACCACAGTTTTTGATTTTTTCGAAAGCGCAGTTTGCGGCACTGTTAAATCATAAACAACCGTCACAAGGTGTTTATTATTTCTATTTTGATAAAACTTGGAACGGTGATTATATTGATGATCGTGAAAAACCGCAAATTGATGTTAGTGAATACTATGATAATTGGAAGGCATTGATTATTAATTAACAAAAAAAGCATCGTTTAACGATGCTTTTTTTATGGCATTGCGAGATGCCGTTGTTGAATGTAATTAACTAAATCGTTACTAATAACAATGTCTTTATGGCGTAATTCAGTAAGGTTATGTGCACCTAAAAGCGCCATAATGTGAATTATTTCATCTTGCCATTGTGAAATCATGGTAATGGTTGCTGCTTCACCGTCATGGAGTAGTGCGTGCAAAATAGTCCCAGCAATGCCAACTGCATGTGCACCTAACCGTAGGCATTTCACAATATCAAGCGCATTGCGCACGCCACCAGAGGCCAAGATATGCGTTTGTGTTTGGTAAGCTTGGCTTTCTAAGAGAGATTCCACGGTTGATTGGCCCCAGTTTTCTAAGAAAGCATATTCTTTTTGCGGACGCCGTTCATTTTCAATCTGAATAAAATTAGTGCCACCACGCCCAGAAATATCGATATATTGGGCACCGAGGTCAACGAGTTGGGCGATGGTTTGTTTACTCATTCCGAGGCCAACTTCTTTAACAATTACGGGAACCTTAACCTGGGTAATAATGTCATGAATATTATCACGCCAATAAAATTCATGATCACCTTCGGGCATGACGATTTCTTGTGCTGCATTAATATGAATTTGCAAGGCATCAGCGTGGAGCATCGCAATGGCTTGTTGGGCTGCTTGCACATTATTACCAGCCCCAACGTTACCAATGATAAAACCATCGGGATTATATTGCCGCACGATAGCAAAGGTATCACACAAATCATGGTATTTAATGGCAACACTTTGGGAACCAACTGCCATGGGAATATGCGTGGCTGCTGCAATGCGGGCTAAAGCAGCATTTAACTTTTTAGTTTGGGCAGAGCCGCCAGTCATCGCATTAATATAAAATGGTGATTGCCAATTAAAAATATCGGGTTGGCTATTCACTGCCGTTAAAGCAATTTCAGGTAAACCTTGGTGAATAAACCTGATTTGATCAAAATCATTAGCTTGTAAGCGATGAAACTTTTCAGCAAGAAAAAAGTGTTCATCTTTACGGTGTGATTGAATATCCTTTAGTGAATGATTCGTCATAGTTATTCCTCAATTCGTTGCACGTGCAATGGTAGTTGTTCAATATGATCTGCTTTCCAAATCTTTAACATTGGTTGAATATCCTGATTCTTGTTGGCAATGACAATGCCGCAATCACCACCACCAGCACCAGAACTTTTGGCCACAGCATGAATTAACGTTGCGGACTGACACATTTTAGTAAGTAGCGGTGTTTCAATTGAAACGCCACTTAACTGTGCCAAATGTTGTAAGAGTTGGCGGTTAACCGTAATTTCTTTTTGAATAGTAGCCAGATTATGTTGAATAAAACCGGCAATCATTTTATTAAGGCATTGTTGGCTTGCTTTTAAAAAGGCACGGTATTGTTGTGCTTGTTGATGTTTGAACTGTTCAATGCGGTCAACTAAGTGTGAGGTGGAAGCTGGTGAACCAGTCCAACCAATAATTAATCGCAAATCATCGGGTGGCGTTAGTTGTTGCACGCTTAAACTTGGCCACGGCATATGCACTAACTCACTTAATGAAACAGTATGTTCTTGTGTTTTGAGCCAGTTTTTATCGAAAGTATGATAGGCAATCCAACCACCATATACGCTGGCGGCAATGTCACCTAGTGAACCATTCTTTTGCACACTCAGGTGAGCAATTGCGGCGAGTTTGAAGATGATTGCTTTATTCACATTTAAATGGTAGAACTTGCAAACGGCTTTAACGGTGGCGACCGTTACGGCTGCAGAACTGCCTAAGCCGTATTTTTTACCATCGGCTGAGTCTAATTGACTATCAACGCGTAAATGGAAAAGTTGTAACTGGGCGTTTTGTTGTTGGGCATATTTTTCGGTCAATTGGATTGCCGTCAAAATATATTGAAATGGGTTATCACGGTTATCGAAGACCATTTTATTGCCTTCACGTTGCCAAATTAACTTGCCTTGGTATTGTTGTGAAATAATACTGCCATAATCATTGCTAGGAGTAATCGTCACTGTGACAAACCGATTAAGTGCGACGATAATCGCTGGCATGCCAGTTTCAACGACGGCATATTCACCGGCAATGAATAATTTTCCTGGAGCTTGAACAATTGGCAAAGTAAGCTCTCCTTTCTGATTACGCTTGTAATGTGCTAATTAAGTGGACAGCTGGGCCTGGTTTAGCAACAAGCAGTTGTTGTCTATCAAAATGCTGTGCTAACGCATTAAGTAACTCGTTAGTTTGTGATTGTTTGCAAATAACTTTCACATTTGGACCAGCGTCCATAGTGTAGTAGCATGACAAGCCTTGTTGGTGTAAATCAGTAATAATCTGCATTGCTTGTAAGGTTTGTGGTTGTAAGTAAGTAAAACCGGGATTAGCTGCCATGGTAGTAGCATGCATCTTGAGAGCATTGTTTTGGGCAATCATCCCAATTTGGTCAATGTCATGAGCAGCAATGGCCGCCCGCATTTTGCGAATATCTTGATTGGCAGCTTGCACCCACGCATCATAATAAGCGGAAGTGGCTACGGTTTGTGCCATGCCATTGCGACTGGAAATATTTTTTTGCTGATCATTAATCACAATGGCAATCATTTGTAAGCCCCAGTCGATATCTTCAGTAATCGGACTGGCAAATGAGGTCAGGTCATTGTCACCTCGGTGCCATTCAACTAAACCACCATAAATTGACCGGCAAGCAGAACCAGAACCACGTCGTGCTAAACGTGATAACTCACGACGGTTAAGGTGTAAACCTGCTGCTGTGGCTGCAGCCATTGCTAATGCTGCAAAACCAGAAGCAGAAGAGGCCAAGCCTGCTGCTGTGGCAACATGATTAAACGTAGTTACGTGCGCAAAAGTCTTAATGTGTGCTAATTGCCGGACGATGTCTAAGAATTGATGAACGCGTTCGGTAGCTTGTACAGTTTGTGATACTTGATTAATTGTTAATTGATCATGAGTTAAATTTTCATCAAAAGTTACTTGGGTATCGGTATAAAAAGCATCTAACGTTAATGAGATACTATTATTAAAGGGAATAATTAGTTGAGGATCTTTTTTTCCCCAATATTTTACCAGCGCAATATTAGTATGCGCCCGAGCAATTGCGGTTGGTAATTGCATGTCTAAAACTCCTTAATTAATCATTTTTCAAAGGAACAATCCAAGTTTGTTTAGCACCATTTTGTGCTAATTGTTGAGCAATTGTATTAGCGTGTTGCTTAGTGTCAGTTAATGATATCATACAACCGCCGCGACCACCGCCGGTTAATTTACTTCCTAACGCACCCGCTTGTTGCGCAGTAGCGACGAGATGGTCGAGGGCAGGTGAACTAACAGTTAGTTGTTTCAAAATCACTTGGGCTTGATTCATAATTACACCTAGTTGTGCTAGTTCATTATTAGCTAATGTTGCCACGGCGTCATTGGTTAATTGTCCTAGTTTAGTTATTAATTGGTTAGTTGTTTGTGGTTGTTGGTGCATTAATTGTTGCACGGCACTAACAGCTTCTTTGGTTTGACCTTGAATGCCCGTGTCAGCCACGATTAAATAACCATTAATATTTAAGGCTAGCGGCCGTAAGCATTGGTTTTTAATGAAGTAAATTGGAAATTGTGAATTATCAGTTGCCGTATCGAGACCACTAGGATTGCCATGCACAATTTTTTCAAAAATTGCGGCCGTTGCTAATAATGTTTGTTCATCCAAATGTTGTTGAAAAGCAGCATAGAAGGCCTTTGTAATTGCTAAAGCAGTCGCAGCTGATGAACCCATGCCACGTTCAACGGGGATGTCACTAGTAATGGTTAAATCAAATGGTGTATCAATTGTTGCTAAGCGGGTTAGCAAGGTAGTGATTAATTGCTTAATGCCATTTAAGCGATCATTTACTTGTTGTAAATCACCATTGAATAATTCACTGTGGATAATTTGCCCAGCAGTCGTTGGTTTTAATGTCGCATAAGTGCGAATGGTTTTTAATGGTAATGAGATTGCGGGTTGTCCATATACAACTGCATGTTCACCAATTAAAATAATCTTAGCATGGGCACTAACATTTACTGTTTGCATAACAATCCTTCTTTAAATAAGTTATAATGTATCCGAATAATAATCATAACGCAATTTAAAGTTGACGACTAGCATACATTAATCATGATATTATATTAAGAGTAAATAATTATAGGAGCTCGCGAATGGATAAAGATAAAACTTATGCAGTAGTTGATTTGGAAACTACTGGTACCAAAGTAGATAAGGGTGACCGCATTATTCAATTCGGTTGCGCTTTAATAAAAAAAGGTAAAATTGTTAAAACAATCACGCAAGATATTAATCCTAATCGTGAAATTCCCGAACCAATTGTGCAATTAACGGGTATTACTAATGAACAAGTGGCACAAGCACCTTATTTTGAAGAAGTGGCTAATAGTTTACATGAAATTTTAGACCACACTGTTTTTGTTGCCCACAACATTAACTTTGATTTACCATTCTTGAATACTGAATTTAAGCGCATTAGTTTACCACCACTTGATGTAATGGGGATTGATACGGTTGAATTATCCCAAATTTTGCTAACTGAAACGAACAGTTTCCGTTTGAAAGATTTAACTAGTTTCTTAAATATTCAACATGATCATCCACACCAAGCGGATAGTGATGCGTTAGTTACTGCTAAGCTCTTTATTATTCTTGATAAGAAGTTACAACATTTACCATTGCCAACTTTACATATGATTGCTGAAAAGGCAACCCACTTATCACGACAAACCCAACAATATTTGCAAGCAATGGATGCTTATCGGCAACAACAGCACCAAGCCTTACCTGACCAGTTTTATCAAAAAGCCGGGATTGTGTTACGGCATAAGTATGCTTTCAGTTCCGCAGCTCCACAATTACAACAATATCCGGTTGGTGAAAGTGCTAAGAAACAATTATTTAAGCAAGCTGATTTACGGTTACGGAAGACACAAGTCCATTTAATGGATGATATTTATGCCAATGCTACTAGCCCAAAGCCATTACCAATGTTATTAGAAGCTGGCACTGGTTTAGGTAAATCATTAGGATACTTATTACCATTATCATTTTTAGCAACACCAGCCCGTAAATTAGTGATTGCTACCTCAACACGGTTATTACAAAAGCAATTATTATTTAAGACAATTCCAACGATTAATAAGGTTCGCAATGGCCAATTAACAGTTGCCATTGTTAAGAGTCAACAACATTACTTAAACCTCAACCGGTTCTATCATCTTTTACAAGAAGATCATTCATTGCCTAATCAATTAGCAATGTTGCGGATTTTGGTATGGTTAACCAAGACGACAACGGGTGACTTGGACGAATTACACTTTAATTTAATTCAGAATAGTTTAATTACTAAGATTAACTGCATTCCTGGTGAAGCACCGGCTGGGCCATTTGATAAGAGTGATGAATTCTACCCATATGTTCACCGGCAACAGGGTAATGCTGATATTTTGTTAACTAACCATGCTTACTTGATTCACCATTATCAAGAAGATATTTTTGGTGAACAAAGTTACTTAGTAGTTGATGAAGCCCAACATTTTCCTGATGAAGTTGAAGAAATTTTATCTAACAAGTTACACTTGGGTCATTTGATGAATGCCGTGCAACAAATTTATGATGATTTGCGGCCAAATTCAAACACATCAACATTGTTATTTGATGATGATTTACGCCTCAATTATCAAGTAATGTCATTGATTCAAGCTTTATTCCAAGCAATTAAGTTAATCACTGATTTTCAAGATAATTTGTACCAACGCTTTATTGCCCAACAAATTCCGCGTGAAAAACGTAAGGATCCAGTATTACGACAATTAAGCAGTGATGAATTACATGATTTTGTTAATGATGAAGCACCATTACAACAACAAATTTTCCATTTGTTGACTGATATTAAGAATGTTTTGCAACGCTTAATCAATCACTTTATGGCTAATGTACAACACTTTACGCTTCATCAACAAAAGATTGTGCAAAACTTAAACCAGGCTTTACAAACTCTTGATGCACAATTGCAACAGTATCAAGACTGGTTAACCTTTACTACCCAATCAGCATTGCAAGATTACTTAGTAAGTGTTGATTTGCCACACTATGGTGATAATCAAAAGATTACCTTAACATGGCAATTATTTAATAGTTCTCAGAATACGCAACAATTACTCAAGCACTTCCGGGCACCAATCTTTATTGGGGCAACGTTACGGGTTAACCGTAAGTTTGATTACTTGCGTG
This sequence comes from uncultured Lactobacillaceae bacterium, assembly GCA_963926925.1. GTDB lineage: Bacteria > Bacillota > Bacilli > Lactobacillales > Lactobacillaceae > Paralactobacillus_A. The sequence continues at coordinate 9,686 of CAWUZD010000043.1, read as the reverse complement.
AACGGTTAGGTTTTGGCAAACATACGCCATTAATTGAACAAATTTACCGCAGTCCATTTTCTTATAAGAAACAAGCAGAATTGTTAGTAACGACGGATGGTCCTAATCCACAAGACATGGATGAAGAACACTATGCGGAAGCATTGACCCAACAATTATTAACATTGTTGCCAAAGATTGATCACCAAACAATGGTGTTATTTAATTCTAAAGCCATGATTGCAGCCGTATACCGGCGGCTTAAAGCAACGGCATGGGGGAATAATGCTGAAATTTTGGCACAAGGTGTCCATGGTTCTAATGAAAAGTTGTTAAAACGTTTCATGACTGATCGGCCAAGTGTCTTATTAGGTGCGGCTAGTTTTTGGGAAGGTGTTGATTTACCAGCACAAGCCTTAGAAGTGCTCATTATCACCCGGTTACCATTTGCTTCACCAGATGATCGCTTAGTTCAAGCACGGGCTGCACAATTAGAAAAAATGGGGAAGGATCCGTTCAAAGAAGATGCTTTGCCACGGGCAACATTAAGATTACAACAAGGTTTAGGAAGATTACTTCGGACCCAAACTGATCGTGGTATATTGTTAGTATTAGATCCACGTTTGGCTAATACACAATATGGTCAACACATGCAACATGGTTTGCCAACATCATTACCAAAGAGTAATATCACGACTGCAGAAGTTATTAGTCGAATTCAACAATTCTTTGCTAATAGAAATGAGGAAAATTAATGCGACATGCAGCAAAATCAACAAAACGCATTGCGATTATTGGGATAATTGTTGTTATCTTAGTAAGTATTCTTGCCATTTTTTCAATTGCCCAATCACCACGTAAACAGGCTGAAAAACAAGCAATTAATATTGCTGAACAAAAGGTTGGTTTAAAAGATCCTGGCCGTTTTTACTGGTTTGATTATGAAAAAACTTATTACACCATCGAAGGTAAGAATAAGAATAATCAAGCCATTGACGTGGTTATTGCAAAGAAAACAGGTGACATTACGGTTCTTAATCAAAAAGATGGGTGGACGCGTAACCAGGTTTTAACAAAAGTATGGAATCAGTACCATCCTTCTAAAGTTTTGAATGTTAACTTGGGATTATATCATAATGAACCGGTGTGGGATGTTGCCTATTTAAATCAAAAAGGTGAGTTGAATTACTTGTTATTATCCTTTAAAACGGGTAACAAAGTTAATTTGTTGAAAAATGCCTAGTGATTTATCATTTTAACTTGAGTATAATAAAAATATTGATAATTACTTATAAAATAAGGAGTTGGAACAATGGTAGAACAAATTAGTATCATTGATGCTCCGCAACACGTGGACCAAGAGGTTCAAATTGGAGCATGGTTAACTGATAAACGTTCCAGCGGTAAGATTTCATTTTTACAATTACGTGATGGCACAGCCTTTTTCCAAGGCGTTGTGGTTAAAGGTGAAGTAGATGATGAAACCTATGCGTTGGTAAAAGACTTACGCCAAGAAACCAGCATGAAAGTTACTGGCGTAATTCACGAAGACAAGCGTTCCCACTTTGGTTATGAAATTGAAATTAGTGCAATTGAAGTCGTTGGTGAAAGCCATGATTTCCCAATTACACCAAAGGAACACGGCATTGAATTTTTGCTTGATCATCGTCATTTATGGTTACGGTCACGCCGGCCATTTGCAATTATGCATATCCGGAATGAAATGATTAAAGCTACATATGATTTTTATTATGACCGGAACTTCCTTAAGTTGGACCCACCTTTGATTACTGATAGTGCGGCTGAAGGAACAACTGAATTATTCCATATTGATTACTTCAATAAGGATGCTTACTTGTCACAAACTGGGCAATTATATGAAGAAGCTGGTGCCATGGCATTTGGTAAGGTATTCTCATTTGGACCAGTTTTCCGGGCTGAAAAATCAAAGACACGGCGGCATTTAACTGAATTCTGGATGATTGAACCAGAAATGGCATTCATGCATCAAGAAGAAAGCTTGCAACTTCAAGAAGAATATATTGCTTACTTAGTACAACGTGTTCTTGATAATTGTGCATACGACTTAAAGTTACTTGATCGCGATCCTGAAATTTTAAAGCGTTATACGCAATTACCATACCCACGGATTACTTATGATGATGCCATTGAATTATTGCAAAAGAATGGTTTTGATATTAAGTGGGGCGATGATTTTGGTTCACCTGAAGAAACATTTGTTTCTAACCAATATGATCGGCCAGTCTTTGTATTAAACTATCCAAAAGCAATTAAGGCTTTCTACATGAAACCACATCCAACGCGTGATGATGTTGTTATCTGTGCTGATTTATTAGCACCAGAAGGCTATGGTGAAATTATTGGTGGTTCTGAACGGGCAACTGACTATGACTACTTGAAGCAACAAATTCTTGATCATCATTTGAATCTTGAAGATTATCAATGGTATCTTGATTTGCGAAAGTTTGGTAGTGTTCCACACTCTGGTTTTGGTTTGGGCTTAGAACGGGCTATCACTTGGATTTGTCACTTAGATCATCTTCGTGAAGCAATTCCATTCCCACGGATGCTTAACCGGATGAAGCCATAATTAATAATTTTGATGTTAAGAGGAATTATGATGTAATATCATAATTCCTTTTTATTAAGTAAGAGGCTAGTACTAATGGATGATAAATTTTTTAATTTATATTTACGAGCAGGTTATACTAGTGTTTCTAACTTATTGTTAGCTCATTTTCATGATGTGGGGATGAATAATAATGAGTTATTAGTTTATTTACAATTACTATGTTTTGCACAACAGGGTAATTATTTTCCTGACATTAATGAAATTGCCCGGCGGTTGAGTCAATCACCACGCAATATTTATGCAGTTTTGGACCAATTAGAACATGATGAATTTATCAAAGTTGTCATTGTTAGTGATAAAAATCATGCAGAACATGAAGAATATGACTTGAGTGGCATCTTTAATAAACTAGCACTTGATCAAACCGAAGAACATTTGAAAGCCCATGATATTAATGCTCGCCAAAAGGCTTTTAATGATATTGAAATGGGCTTTGGCCGGCCCTTAACTGCAAGTGAAATGGCAACCATTGCTAGTTGGTTTGATGAAGATCATTATTCTGCCGAATTAATTGAATTAGCACTTCAAGAAGCCGTTTTAAATCAGGCCTTTTCAGTGAAGTATATGGATCGGGTGTTATTAAACTGGGAACACCGGAATATTCACACGAAGGAAGAAGTGCAAAAAGAACGGCAGCGTTGGCAAGATAATCATTTGTAAAATAAAAATCCCATTGGATTATTAAATCCAATGGGATTTTTTTAATGGTTATTATTTTGATTTGGTTGACCTTGCTGGTTTGGCGTTGGCGCAGTACTTGAACTACTAATTGAACTAGCAACACTAGTTGAACTAGCTGCTGATGAACTGCTTACCATACTACTTACACTGCTACTTGTTGCAATTGAACTCAATGAACTGCTACTACTTAGTAGTGATGATGAACTCGTACTGCTTGAGCTGGCTGATGAACTACTACTTGCGGTAGCTTGTTTAGTTGGTTGCGTACCGGAAATATAAAGTTGCCGGGTATACGTATCAGGGTTAGCATTAGCGGCCGCAATTGTTCCTGGCATTGGTGAGCTATTAACAATGTTTTCAGCAACAACATTGCTTGGCATTGTCCAGTCAGTATTAGTAACATCTTGTGCATAGTAAGACATCAATGCTTTGTAGATTTCTTGCGAAATATTTTCTTGGGCCATTGTTAAGCCGTTCTTTAATGGTTGATCATATCCTGTCCATACTGAAATAACGGCATGTTGTGTATAACCAGTATACCAAACGTCTTTACATAAGTTAGCTAAGGCTGGATTTTGTGCAATTTCACTTTGTGAGTAAGCTACTGAACCAGACTTACCAGCTTGGTATAAATCAGGAATATAAGCAGCCCGACCAATATCAGCCTTTGGCACACCTTTAAGCATGTCAGTAATCATGTAAGCTGTTGAAGCTTTCATAGCTTGACTGCCTTTACTACTGTAATTGTAAGTTGTGCCATCAGCTAAAACGATTTTATTGACATAGGAAGGCTTGTAATAAGTACCACCATTGGCGAAGGCTGCATAAGCAGCAGCGTTTTGTAATGTTGACACATCAGCACCAATCCCCGTACTTAATACTTGTTCACTTTGTGTTAAATCAATGCCTAGGCCTTTTAAGAAAGTGATTGCTTTGCTAAGACCAACTTTTTGTAAAGTTCGAATAGCAGGGACGTTCCGTGATTCAACGAGGGCCTTCCGCATAGTTATTTTGCCTAGATATTTGTGATCCCAGTCATACAATTGTGTGTTAGTACCAGGGTAAGTATATGGCGTATCTTCAAGTTGGGTGTATGTTGACCAGTTATCATATTCAATAGCTGGACCGTAATCCATTAATGGTTTCATATTTGAACCATTACTCCGGTTAGTAGCGACCGCGCGGTTATAACCAAATTGGACATTACCAATTTTCCGTCCACCAATTTGGGCCATTACTTTCCCATTATTAGGGTTAATCATTGTTACGGCTGTTTGTAATTGGTCATTTGGAAAGGCAACATATTCATTAGTATTAACAATGTTGTAGAGCCGTTTTTGTAATTTGAGATTTAAGTTAGTATAAATTTTCAAACTATCCGTATATGGATTAAGTTTCATTTTATCCTTAACTTCTTCAATTACTTCTTTAAGGTAACTGTCAGTGATTTTAGTTTCTTCAGAATGATTTTGCTGACTAGTTTGCGTTACCAAACCATCCGTAATTGGCGTTGCCTTAGCATCAGCTAATTGTTGCGCAGTAATTTTATTATTATTGTACATTGCGTTTAAAACCGTATCACGCCGTTGTTTGGCTTGTTTTGGATTAGTATACGGATCATAAGTTGTTGGTGCTTGTGGCATGCCTGCTAATAGTGCTAATTGTGGTAAGGATAACTCTTTGAGTGGTTTATCAAAGTAGTATTCAGATGCAGAAAGCATGCCGTAAACGCCATTACCCATATATACTTTATTAACATAAAATTGCAAAATTTGTGATTTAGAGTATTTTTGTGAAGCTTGAATGGCTAACCAAGCTTCTTGGGCTTTCCGCTTTAAAGTACGGTCTGATTCTTTCGTGGAGAAGTATGATAATTTGATTAATTGTTGGGTTAATGTACTACCACCTTGGAGACCTAAATCACCATGACCAGTGATATCATCAAAGGCTGCTTTAACAATCCGCACCGGATCAATTCCCAACTTTTCTTCATAGAAGTGGCGATCTTCGACTGAAATAATAGCGTTTTTTAAGGTGTCAGGAATATCACTTTCTTGTGCATGTACCTGATTACCATTACCTAACGTTGTAATTACCTGACCAGTACTATCATAAATGGTTGATGCACTACCAGATTGTAATTTACTAGTCGATAGTTTAGGCGCACTTTTTATGTAATAGAGGAAAAGACCACTACCACATAAAATTAAAACTGCAAAGATACTAAGTATGATTTTAAGCCAACGCCAGTGATGGGTATGATGTTGACGACGATTAAGACGAGAATTATTATCCATTGTTCTTCCTTTACATATTATCCTTTATAAATTTATCAACAGCATCTAAATAAGGAATAGTGGGATTTAATGCGTATTTTATTTCGTAACCATTTTTACAAATTTCAGCAAATGGAATTGACTTGCGACCACCACAATTTTGTTGGTCCCACTTGGCAATTAAGTAAGTAGCTGGGACTAAGAACAAGCGGTCTAAGGTGACAAAACGAATAATTGCGAAACAAATGGCATTTTGTTTTAAGCAATGCCGCATGTGTTCAATTTGATGAGCATGGAAATTGCGAAATGGGAAAGCTGTTTTATTTTTAGTTTCCTTAGCATCAAAATCTAAGTAAAAGCCACGGTAAACACCATTATAGTCAGTTGTTGATGGTTGACGGAAATAAGCTTCACGAATAATTGCTTTACTTCGTTTGGGATAGTCCACTTTAACAATTTGAATTGGCGTTGGTTTTTTATGAATTACTGCCCGATCAACAGATAAGTAGTATTCATTACTATCATTTAATTCTGATTCTAATGACATCCCACGCCGACTAAAGGTTAGTGTTTCTTTAAATTGCTTTTTAGACGGTTGATAATTATTTTGTAAATAAGTTTGTCCATTAGGATAGTGAATAGTCATTTTTGCTCACACTCCTGCAGACATTATTATAACAACTGAAAAAACGATTTAAAATAAGGATAAAAGATAAAAGGGATGAATTACATGACGCGATTATGGATTAGTGGCTATCGCAGCTATGAATTAAATATTTTTAAAGATGATGATCCCAAACTAGCCATCGTGAAAAAGGCGTTGCACGATTATCTAATTAATTTATTAAATGATGGGTTAGAATGGTTAATTACTGGTGGACAACTAGGCGTTGAACAATGGAGTGTGGCCGTGGCGCATGAATTACAAACTGATTATCCTCAGTTAAAAATTGGCATTATTTTACCATTTAGTGATTTTGGTCAAAATTGGAATGAAAGTAACCAACTTAAGTTACAAAATACAATTGCATTAAGTAATTATCATGCAATGCTTACGAAAAAGCCTTACCAAACACCACAACAATTACGCATTTATCAACAATTTATGCTGCAACATACTGATCAAGCGTTATTAGTTTATGATCCCGATTATCCTGGTAAACCGCAGTATGATTATGCCACTATTAAAAAATATCAAGATGAACATAATTATCGTCTTGATTTGATTGATATGGATATTCTCCAAACTACCGCGGAAGAATGGCAAATTAATCGTAAGGAAGATGAATCATGACCCAAGTTACCGTTTATGAATTATTAACAATATTAAAGCAACAAGGCTTTAAAGAAGTTAGTAAAAAGAATAACCACCATAAGTTTTTAAATAACGATGGGCAAATGGTTACTTTTTATTACTTAAAACATAGTGATTATGTACCAACGGGGACCTATCGTGCTATTTTAAAACAAATTAATTTTAATTAAAAAAAGAGTTGCGCTAATACGCATTAAGGCGTATAATAATTTGTGAACAAAGAAAGAGGTTCATTAATTATTATGCATAAAATTGTCGCATATCCAGCTGTTTTGGATGATAGTGAAAATGAAAAAGGTGTTTATACAGTCACCTTTCCCGATGTTGATGGTGCGATTAGTTATGGTAACGGCATTGCGTATGCGATGGCTAATGGTGCGGAAGCATTAGGATTAATGCTTTATGATATTGATGAATTACCAAGTGCTTCTGATATTCGTGATGTTCAAAAAGATTATCCAACGAAACTAGTTACACTAATTTTTAGTGATTTAGACGAAATTCGTAAAAATGTGAAGACACCAGTTGTAAAGAAGAATACAACGATTCCTAGCGATTTGGCGGAACGTGCTGAAGCAGCCGGTATTAATTTTTCACAAACATTAACAGAAGCATTACGTAAGAAATTAGCCGATTTTAAATCATAAAATTTTATTAAATTCGACTAATTAAACCCTAGTTATCTAAAGTTTAAATTATATAATTATTTTGCTATAATTATTTGTAATCACATTGACAGTGGGGCGGATTATTAATGACATCAGAAAACGAAATGAATAATAAACAACCAAATATTATTCTTACCTCGCAAGAAATCTTACAAAAAGATTTTAAGAAACAAATGCGTGGCTATGATCAAAATGAAGTCGATGAATTTCTTGATAATGTGATTAAAGATTATGAAACATTTAATAATGAAATTGATCGCTTAAAGAGTGAAAACGAACGTTTATTAACTAAGATTGATGAATTAACCAAGAGATTAAACGTAAATAACAATGGTCAAAATGTAGCACCACAAACCAATGCAGCAACTAATTATGACATTCTTAAACGGTTATCCAATTTGGAACGTCATGTATTTGGTGCTAAGTTGAATAACAATGCTACAACATCAACACCAATTAATCCAAGTAGTTATCGGACAGTTACACCAACTTCAACTGTTGATATTCCTCAACGGCCAACTGTTCCTAATAACTCAGTTAATTCAACGGTTTCAAAACCATCACAAAATGATTTTGAACAAGATTTTAATCGCTTTTAATTAGAAATATGATATAATATATATTGTAAGTCTTGGGTAATCGCGGTCTATGTATGTAGGCTGAGGAAAGTCCATGCCCGCACAAGCTGCGATGCTTGTAGTGTTCGTGCTTAGCCCAATAAGCTAAGGCACTAGCTTAGCTAGTGACGGCGAGGAAAAGCGCTAAAGGCTTTGGCCCATGCGTGAGTAACTCTGAAAAGTGCAACAGTGACGAAGCATTACTGGAAACGGTAATGATGGAACGGGTAAACCCCGCGAGCGAGTAACCCAAATTTTGGTAGGGGCGTTCCGCCACGGTAAATGAACCAGCGACGGAACAGTTATTCGTAAGAATAACCGAGATAGATGATTACCGAAGTGTCTGGTTTTCCTGAACCAAACATGGAACAGAACATGGCTTATAGAGACTTGTAACAGGAACTGCTTGGGCTTGTCCCAAGCATTTTTTTTACATAAATTAAGGAGAACAGATTATGAATTTTAAATTGATGGCAACGATGGCTAGTGGTTTTGAAGCAATTACTGCTAAAGAATTACGTGATCTTGGTTACCAAGTAACAACTGAAAATGCCCGCGTGCGTTTTGACGGTAATGAACGTGATATTGTTAAAACGAATTTATGGTTACGGAGTGCTGATCGTATCAAAATTATTGTTGGCGAATTTACAGCAATGACTTTTGATCAGTTATTTGAAGGTGTAAAAGCTTTGCCATGGGACCAATTATTACCACTTGACGCTGCTTTTCCGGTTTTAGGTAAGGCTGTGCGTTCCCAATTGCATAGTGAACCTGATATTCAGGCCATTACTAAGCGGGCAATTGTCGCTAAGTTAAGTGAAGTTTATCACCGGCGGACACGGTTACCTGAAACTGGTGCCAAGTATGTCATTACGGTTAATATTACTAAAAATAAAGCAATGCTAACTTTGGATACAACTGGTGATAGTTTATTTAAACGTGGTTACCGGGTTGATGCCGGGGAAGCACCATTAAAGGAAAACTTTGCGGCTAGTTTGGTATTATTAACACATTGGCATCCTGAAGACATGCCGTTTTATGATCCAACGACTGGTTCTGGCACAATTGCTATTGAAGCAGCACTAATTGCGCGGCATATTGCTCCTGGAATTTTAAGACATTTTAGTTTTGAACAATTTGATTGGATGGATCCCCAACTTTTAGAAACCGCTAAACATGAAGCCCGTGCTAGTGAAAAACGTGATTTTCCGGTTGAAATTATGGGCGGCGATATTAATCAAAATATGATTGAAATTGCGCGTTTGAATGCTCATAAAGCAAGCGTGCTTCATGATATTCATTTTAAACAAATTGCAGTTGCTGATTTCCATACTGACTTACAAAATGGTGTTATTGTTGCTAACCCACCATATGGTAAACGAATGGAAGACCAGGCAAGCGTTCGGCATCTTTACAAACAAATGGGTGAAGTTTACCGGCCAATGACAACTTGGAGTAAGTATATTTTGACTAGTGATATGGAATTTGAAAAATATT
>CAWUZD010000042.1:0-56572 GCA_963926925.1 uncultured Lactobacillaceae bacterium | reverse complement strand
AAACCAAAAGAAATAGTTTTTCAACTAGCTCATGAAATATCACATATTATTAATCATGACGATTGCGAAATTGCTTTCTATCACGCTAGCTTTTCTAGTCATGAATTAATCGAAAAAGAGGCTAATATCGGCGCAATTAGGCTGCTATTACATATTTATAAAGAAACAACAAACAATATAAATATTGTTGATTTTATGGGAAAATTTAGCATCCCTAACTACTTGCTCGATAATGTTTATAAGATTATGAAGAGCGGCAATTAATTTTTATATGAGTTTAATTCGTTGTGTAATTTCTACACAATGGCTAATACATTTACTTATTATTTACAATTATTTTATAAAGATAATGAATGTTACTGAAATTCGGTAACAAATAATATAGCGTGTAACCGAAATTTCAGTTACAAAAAAACAAATTCGGTTACAAAATATTAAATTAAAACGTTGATATAATCACATTTATATGCAACTTGTAACCGTGTAACCATGTAACCGAAATTTTCGTATTTATATGTTTTAATTAATTATTTAATTTAATAGCTAATATATCTACTTACCTAATAACCAATACATCCCGCCCGTGTATTAGTAACGTAAGAGAGGTAGATATTATGGCAAGTTTTAAACAATATAATACAAAGAACGGTAAAAAATGGCTGTTCCAAGCATATCTTGGTAAAGATCCAATTACAGGCAAGGAAAAACGGACAACACAACAAGGTTTTCAAACTAAAAAGGAAGCACAGCAAGCATTAAATAAATTAATGTATCAAGTTGCTACTAATAATTATTATTCTGAGATTAAAGAACCAACATATAGGGATGTCTTTAATATGTGGGTAGAGGCTTATCAAAACACAGTTAAGCCGTCAACATATATCAAAGCAATGCAACTGTTTAAGGCTCATATATTACCAAAGTTCGGACGTTTGAAGATTAATAAAATTACTATTCAATTTTGCCAAAGTGCATTAAATGATTATGCAACATACTACACAAGTTACAAAAAGCTATGGAGCTATGTAAAAACTATTTTTAAGTATGCTATTCAATTAGGATATATTAATAAAAACGTTGCTGAGTTTGTGAAATATCCTAAAGATAACCATGAACACATTAAATATAATTTTTATACCGCTAAGGAATTACAACAATTCTTGAAGTGTGTTGATGATAAATATAAAGATCGTTTAAAGGTTCGGGCTTTCTTTAGAACATTAGCATTTTCAGGAATGCGCAAAGGGGAAATATTAGCCTTATCATGGGATGATATTAATTTTAATGATAATACGATTAATATTAAACATAGCATTAGCCGTGATAAGAATAACCACCTTACATTATCAAATACTAAAAATAAAAGCTCATTGCGTAAAATCACAATGGATCAACAAACAATGAGCCTTTTAAAACAATGGCAAATACAACAAAGACGCCTATTATTAGTAAGTGGTATTAATTCTAATAATAAACGTCAATTAGTATTTAATAATAGTAAAAATAGCTTTATAACGCCCGCTATACCGCAAAAATGGAACGATAGCATAGTTAAACAATATCATTTAACTAAGCGTTTAAGAATACATGATTTTAGACATACTCACGCCAGCATATTATTAAGCAATGGTATGCAAGTAAAGGCTGTATCTGAGCGCTTAGGACATAGCAATATCCAAACAACATTAGATATATATACTCACGTTATGCAAAAAGATAAGGATAAATTAATTGATGATTTTGCAAAAATTGTTAATTATTAAGCTTATCGTAGTGGAAAACGTAGTGAAATTTATCCACATAGCTTACAAACGTTGATATAACAACAATGTTTTTTTATTTAATCAGTTCCCGTCATCTCCATTAGTAGATAAAATAAAGTCGATTGAAGCGATAAAATGTTGTTAAATCAATGTTTTATCACTTTTATTTTTTAATGAAATTCTCATTGTTTTAAAAATAAAACGGAGTCAATTACGGAGTCATTTCAATTCATAAAATAATTTATTTTATTAGATAATAAAAAAGATAGTTAGTAAATACTAACTATCTTTTTTTAGGCAAAATAAAAACCTTCACTCCTTCTTCTGGAGCGAAGGCCTTCATTATCGATATACGGCTGCTCACTCCTTCTTCTGGAACAAGCAACTCTCATTTATCGACACTTATATTATGACATGTTTTTACTTTTACAACAAATAATATGCCTTACAAAAAAAGAACTTTGTAGAATACAAAGTCCTTCTTTATCTTTAAATTAATTTATTTGTAATTATTGAACACTGTCCAAGTGTGCAACTGGCACAATACTATTAAAGACAACTGTTAAGTCACTGTATAATTCAATTGACTTGTCTAAGATATCTTTAACAGCATCAGGATTTTCATAATTATTGAAATCTTTATATTGTTTCAAATAATCATCTAATCTTTCCAAAGCTCTTTCTAATGACCAAATTACTTCAGTATCATTATCACGAACTTGGGTCTTTAAGAATTCTTCAACAGCTGCACGTTTGTCTTGTAATGATTTGTACATGAATTGAACATATTCTTTAGTACTTAATTTTAATTCGTTTTTATCTTCGTCAATTACATTGAATGTTAAATCATTAACTTTATCACTATCCATGACATATTTAATGATTTCATGAATTGTCATTGTCATAATCAATTTTCCTCCCTATCATTGTAGAACCGCTGTTCTACTAACACTTTAATTTTATTTTTAATTACTAATAAACACAAATAAAGTGCCCTGGAAATACTGTTATTTTGGGCACACAAAAAGGATTAGTGAAATTTCACTAATCCTTTTGTAAATTATTAATCAAATTTCTTATCTAATTCTTTGATAGCGGCACATAAATCTTCGATGAAGTCATCACAAATTGTCATTGTCATTGTTGGCCGACATACTACCCGGGAAACAATGATTGGCTTATCAACACCTTTAATTGCTGGAAGTGGGTAAGCTGGCACTTGCCATCCATATTCCATTAACTTATCTTCAAGATCATATAATGTCCACTTAACATTAGCATTATCAGCTAATTTCCAGCAAACGATTGGTAAGTTAGTACCTGCACCAGTGTGCACCATTTCAAAAATATCATAGTTTGCTAAGCATTCTGATAATTTAGTAGCAACTTCATGGTTATTACGCATGATTGCCCGATAACCTTCCTTACCAAAACGAACAAAGTTATAATATTGACCCAAAATGTGGGCGCCACTCCGTGAAAAGTTGATTGCAATTGAATCAATCGAACCACCAAGATATGGTACAGAAAAACGTAATTCTTCAGGTAAGTATTCTTTGGTATTTTCACGCCATAATACCCAACCAATTCCGGGATAAACCATACCAAATTTGTGACCAGAAGTATTGATTGAAACAACATTCTTCAAACGGAAATCCCATGGCCGGAAACCATCCATAAATGGTTCATAAAAACCACCAGAAGCCGCATCAACGTGAATGTGAACAGGTAATTGGGTATGAGTTTGGTTATATTCTTCTAATAATTCATTTAATTTTTGAGTATTATCAAGACCACCAGTGTAAGTAATTCCTTCAATACTTACTACACCAATGGTGTTTTCATCAACATAATCCATAACCGTATTCATATCAAGTGATAATGTATCTGGGTCCATTGGAACTTCACGCATTTCAACATTCCAATAATTACAGAATTTTTCCCAGACAACTTGATATGAAGAAACAATTACTAAGTTAGGTTTGTGTTCATGTAAGTTATCAATATCTAAGCCAGCAGCTTTGGCACGATGCTTCCATGCAAAAAGCATTGCTAAACCACCAAGCATGCAACCTTCAGAAGAACCAACAGTTGAAGTACCAATAAAGTCTTTAAATAATTTCTTATCTTTATCGATTCCCCACAAATGGCCTAACATACTTACACAATAGTTTTCCATTGCTGCAGTCTTAGGATATTCTGATTTATCAATGGCGTTGGTTTCTAAACCACTCATCATTAATTCATCAGCTTGTGGTTCCATTTGTGTAGTACAAAATGTTGCCAAGTTTTGATCAGCTTTAGCTTCATCCAAACGAATATGTTTGATTAACTCCTTAGCTAAATCTGGATCCATCCCTTCTTCAGGCATGCACTCTTTAGGCATTGAACGCGCAGCCTCACGACTGCCTAAAAATGAATTCTCGAGATACTCTTTGGTCATAACGTTCAGTTCTTTTCAAAAGAACTGCTCACCCCTTTTTTATTTATTATCCATTCTACATTGTAACCGTTTTTTTATAATTATCCTATCTTTTAATTATTTCATGAATTGAATGCCATAGGTATTATTACCTTGCCAAGTAACCCGGTATGTTTGGTAACCCATGCTATGGTAACTTGAAAAGGCTTGGTGTGCCCAGTTAGCTGCTTCACTAGCACTCTTAAAATTACCAGTTACTGTATAAGTATTTGGCGTATTGTTTGGTTGGCTTTGCGCAGCTTTTTGTTCATTATTACCCATTGCATTATTACTTGTTGTATTGGTATTCGCTTGGGTATTATTTTGAGTATTAGCATTATTAGTTTGCGTAGTGGTATTACTCTTCGTTGCTGTACCACCGTTATTAGCATTGGTTGTAGCGTTATTATTACCAGTAGTTGCATTATTATTATTACCAGTAGCAGTGTTATTATTTGTAGTTGCACTCGTTGTATTATTAGTAATATTACTATTGTTACTATTATCATCACTCGTTGATGAAGATGATGACTTATGATGCTTCGATGATGATCGTGATGAAGTTACTGAACTAACTACTGATTCACTAGCATGTTGCTTACTACTTGCACTTGGAAAGTTTAAGAAAATTACTATTAAAACAAAAATAATAAAAATTGCTAAAGCAATTAATATTAATAAACGTGTCCGTTTTTTAGGACTTTTAGGCATTTTACTATGCCGTTGTTCTTTCTTTAATTCTTCTTCCTCTTTGCGACGTTCAATGCGACTTTCCATTCCTTTTCACACTCCCTTATAGGTAATACTTTACTACTTTCTTCAAAAAAAAGCGGTTAGAATTTATTTTATTCTAACAGCTTATTACTTTATTTACGTAAATCAATATAACGACTAATTATATAAATAATTACCGCACCAATTGCCAAGGAAATAAATTCTCCTAAAGCAGTTGTGGCATATGTTGGCCAGAATGGGAGATGATTATAAAGGTGCAATTCTAAAGCAATTACCCACATCATTGCGGTATCAATTACAGTACTAATAACTAATTTCAACCAAACTGGTTTAACATGTTTAGCAACTAAATAAGTTAAACCGGTTGCTAAGAAAGTTTCTAAAGTACCAAAAATAATATCAATAATGCCCATTGGTGACCATAAGTTAGCAATAAAGCAACCAACTACTAACGCCCAAATATAACGCTTATTGAAGACTACCAAATGATTCAAGCCTTCAGAAATCCGTAATTGGATGCTACCATAACTCAATGGTGCAATTAATGTAGTTAGTGCTGCGTACAAAGCAGCAACTACGGCTGCTTTAGCTAAACCAACTAACCGCGTATGTTCTTTTGTCATTAAATGACCTCCTAGTTTTTTATAATGGTAGGATTTTGCGAACTACCAACGCTGTTGCGATTTTTAGTAACTTTGTCATTATAACAAAAAAAGACCGGCCAATAAAGCCGGTCTTAAAATTACTTTTTAGCGACATCATCATTACCAACGTCATATTGAATCATATGGTTAGCTTCATGTTCCAAGTCGTGACCATCATTCATAGTCTTTTCATCATATTGAGCGACCCCAATTACCAAGGAAATATCAATATTATTTAATTCAATTACTTTGGGTAATTCCTCAGCAAAGGTAGCCTTAATTGCTTTCGCTGTTTTGCGTGCTTCTTCAGCATCAACGAATTCAAGCACACCCCAAGTAAGATTTTCACGACTTAACAAGTAAGCCAATACCAAATCACCATCTGATTTCAAAATAACCTGGGAAACTAATTTTACTAACTCTTTCATCTGCGTACTATCAAGAATACTTCTAATTTCATGGAAGTATCTGATTCTAATTACCATCATTGATAATGGCATTTTATATTTCTTAGCAGTCGCAGTGAAAATTTGCGTATCACGTAAGTAAGCAACTAATGTTCTTAGATTAGTTTGACTATCAAGCACACTTTGATGCACTAATTCATCTTTTAATTTTTGATTTTCTTTTTGTAGCTGCAAACTTGAATATGATAATCCATAAAAGGTTACTGACAATAGTAACGGCATGAATAACCAGTATGCTAAATCACCAGTAGCAATATCAATCCGTTTTTGGAAAATAGCAAAGTAAGTTAATAACCCACCTTGTAAAACCACAAATAACAAATTGATAATCAAGCCAACTGTTAATCCCAAAAAGTAAGTTAGTAAAATCAAAAACGCTGTAATTCCTAAATAGAAGGTATTAACAAGAATTGAATCTTTATTAATGGCCATAAATACTGCCGTAATAATAAACAACAGTAAGAATGCTAATAGGAAAACATCAATTAAAAATGAATTACTAAGTCGTCTACTCTTCATTAAAGATTATCCTTGCCTTTCCGTGGATTATGCTTTCTGAAAATCATAATCAACATGAACACAATAACAATAATCACAATCAATGCTAATGCAAAGTAAGCAATCGTTGAAATGTGTGCTTGTACTTGTTGACCAAAGTTTTCATCTTGTGCAACTGATTTCTTCTTCTTGAAGCGGTAACCATAGTGATTATTATTATGATCAACTACAATGGTATCACCATTATATTGTTGAATATTCTTTTGAAAGTTAATCTGCGTTGATGCTAACAAAACATCTTCACTAGCGGGTGCAGTGACTGTCAAAATAGCCAAATCACCATTATATGGTGAGCGTAATAACTGGGCTGTCCCAATGTTACGGCCATATGATGGCGCAATACTCATCTTTTCATTAGATAAGAAGTATTGATAGTTACTGTTATATTTCATGTAAAGATGTTTATTTAACTTCTTAATAAATGGTGTTGATTGTGGTGTACCAATAACAATCATGTTATGGTTCTTGCAAGTATCTTCATCAGGAATACCAGTTTGGTAAGTAATTTTACCCGTATTACTTAATGTATAAGAACCAAATAAGTTAAAGATATTTGATAATGTTTCAAAGTAATCACTGTTCATCTTACTTGGTCTTACAATTACCAAATTATCATATGCGTCATTATTTAAGAATAAACTTGGATAATTACTAAATAATTGGCTTAAAACTGGTTTGGAACGAATATATGCCACTGATGAAGATTCAACTGTTGCCCATGGCGTTTGCGCATCAGTTTGGGCACTATTATTTGTACCTGATTGTACCAAATCAAAGGCAACGCGTACGACAAATTGCCCGTTCAATGCAGTATTTGCAGGTACTTTAATTGTGACACTATCATTATTAGCATCACTAGCATTTAACTTTTGACTACCAATTGGTTGGTTATTTACATAAACAGTCATTAAAGAGCGTGAAAAATCAAGGTTCTTGGCATAACGCATGTTAAGTTTAATTAAACTGCCAGCTGCATTAGTTAAGTTAACCGGCATATTAACGAAGAACGTTGCTTCTTGATGACCAGAACCAACCACTGTTAAATCTTGTGTGGTTAATTGATAATCACCGTTATTCTGAATAGCAGCGGTAAAAGTTTGCGTATCTTTGTTAACAGTTACTTCAGAAGATTGCGATTCACTCATTAATTGTTTATTAGCTACATAACGACTAGCCTTAATTAGTAAATCATTAGTTTTTGCAGTAATAATTAAGTAATGTTTATTGCCATTAATCATCGTCTTAATAACAGCCGCATTATTTAATTGATTAGCGTCAATAGCTTGTTGGAATTCACTTGGTAAGTCTTTATACAAACCAATAACCACGCGGTAAAGACTATTATTAGCACGATCACTACTATTAGGACAAATTGGAATACTATTATCTTCACTAGTAATGGTCCGTGAAAAACCTGACAAAGCATAAGTAGCTGCGGTTAATTCACTATTAGTTGGTTGATCAGGTACAGTAACGGCACATTGCTGATTATTAATTGTGTCGGCACCTGTGAAGTAATCATAAAATGAACTAATTTTATCTTGTGCTTGTTGAAGCGTGTAATGGTAGTTAACATTGGTACTATTATAGATAGTTAACCAGTTAGCTGGGGTTTGATCAGTTTGTAAAGCATTATTTTCAGACATTTGAATTTGTCCAATAATGCGAATGTTATTACTACCTTGCAACAAATCTAATGGGATATTAATTGATTCACTTTGCAAAGTATTACTCTTTTTGGGCGTAAATGAATAGAACTTCACACCATTAATTTCGACAGTAATGTTAGAAATTTGATTTGAAGCCAATTGTGAGACTTGATAATTTAAGTTTAAAGTAGCTTGTTTAACAATCCAATAATCAGGTTTAGTAAAGTATGAATTAGCAGTTACTCCTAAACCTGTTAATGAAGTAGTTGTATTTTGAAAAGGTTCAGTGTAAGTTAATTCATTTTCATGCTTATCTTGATTTTGTTGATTGTTATTATTTTGCTGGTCTTGATTATTAGTCGTTGTACTTGAACTTTGTTGATTAGGAGCAGCACTAACCATATTAGTTGCTGTGCCAATACTCAAAATACCAACTAACAATCCCCAAGCAATATTAAGAATAACGTTTCGTTTTATACCATTTTTCTTTTTTGTGAAATACTTTCTCTTCAATGTACTGTACCATTCCCCATGCTGCTACAAGAAGCCATAACTGACTATATGTAATATACATCAATACTATGATAAGAACGTTCGTAAAGGTTAATTCACCTTTTTCCGTCGACAGCGTGATTGCCGTGCTGATGACAAACAAAATAATCGCAAGCAACCACAAGACATTACTAAAGCCCTGCAACGTCGAGTGCACTACTCCCGCTATTGATAAAATAAAGAAGGAGTCAGAAACAACTAATGATCCTACCAATAATAAGAATACTGATAAAAAGTAGATTAAGTCAAATCTAATCGGCTTACCTTGTTTCTTAAAAAGATATTTTGCATATTTCAAAACATCATAAATGTTACCCTTAACCCACCGTGTCCGTTGGTGGAACCACACACCTAATGTTTGTGGTTCTTGTTCCCAAGTAACGGCCTTAGGTTGGTAAGCAATGTGATAACCAGTCATATACAAGTGGAAACTTACTTCAGTATCTTCAGCTAGGGATTTCACATCCCAGCCACCCATTTCTTCAATAATCTTCCGCCAGATAACATAATTAGTTCCTGGAATAGTAGTTAAATGGAATAATTGTTGCCGACCAGCCTGTGCCATCCACTGGAATGACAATGTTTCAATATTAATAAACCGGGTTAACAAGGTTGCATTCCGGTTACGCGTCCGGAATTTACCAATTGCAGCACCCAACTTTGGATTGGAACATAATTCGCCAACTAAAATCCGTAAAGCACCGCGTTCAGGAGTATTATCAGCATCATAAATTGAAATAATTGAACCCTTAGCTTGTTTCAACGCAATGTTCAAAGCATTTGACTTACCTTTACCACCTGTTTTTGCATCAGTGTTAATAATTTCAAAATTACGATCAGGATATTTGGCTTTCAATTCGGCTAATAATTCTGATGAATTGTCAGTTGAATTATCATTAATAACAATTACTTCATATTTATCATGGGGATAATCAAAGTTTAATAATGATTCAACCGTTTTAACAATAACTACCCCTTCATCATGCGCCGGCACGAAAACCGAAACAAACGGCACATCCTTCGGTAATGGCTTTGGAGGTTGATTAACTGTTCGTAAATAGTAAATATAACCAGCAATTACCAAAACAACGTTAACAATCAAAATACCCCAAATTGAAGTAATTGAGATTAACAACAAGACATTAACGAATGTAGTCATTACTTATCTTCCTTCTTATTTTTTCTCTTAAGTTTATCAAAATGTAAATCAAATAGCATCCTTTTATCTTCTTTTTTTACTGACCGTTTAAACATCCCTAAGTAAACGCGATAACCAATAATGAATAACAATATTAAAATAGCCATGGAAATAAAGATGAATACTTCCAAAATAATGCCATTAATATTGAAGAAGCCACTTAATGTTCCACGTGTAACTTGATGCTTATAACTGTTATTAACTTTGGCTGTGGCCAATGGCACATTAACCATTTCATTATTAATAAAGTAGTTACCTAATTGGAATGAAACGTCCTTACTACCAACTTTAGTATTAGATTTAAAATCATCATTGCTTAAGTTAAGCCATGCTAGTGGAATTACATTTAAATTCCGTTTAAATTGTGCAAAGGTCTTCTTAGTAGTTGGTAATGAAACAGTTACCGCGGTTGGTACAGCAAAATGTAACTGGGAACGCACATATTCACTACCACCTTTAATAGTATGTAAAGAACTAAGCGGCATTTCATAATATGTGCGACCATAAGTCATCCCATAATTATCTTGATCGATATAAGGTGGTTGGGCATCAGTATTGGCTGTTAGTAAAACTTGATTAGTTAAACCAAGCGCAGCGCTTTGATAAACTCCGTCTTGATTCCAATATGAAGGTGCACTAAACCCAACTGGATACACATAATTATTACACAAAGCAGTCAATGTTTGGGTCATATCTGTTCGCAAAGTTGTAAAAGCTGTCTTCGTTTTGTCAGCTGCATAAACTTCAGGAACCTGTAAGAAGATATTGCCGCCATCATTTTCAACATATTGTAAGGCAAGCGCATAATATTGAAACGCCTTTAAATTAGTATTAACAGCAACACTAGTCGCTGAAATTGCAAAAGGAATACCTTCATCATGTAAATAATCAGCAACTGCTACTAATTGTTTTAAGTTAGAAAAAGGCGTGACATTTTTGATTACTAATAAGGGATGATAAGTTTTACTTGCTTGTCCAAAAAACTGCGCCATTAATTGACTAGCTTCTAAAAAACTTAACCCATCGGTCTTAAAGTATGGTAAAAAGGCCATGTTATTATGAATCACACCATAAGGCACCGCACTTTGGTTGTTACCTTGTGTTACTAATTCACCAAATGTTTGTGAATTAGCAGCTGGTTTAACAACAAACTGGGCTGAATTAACAAAGTTAAGCATTTGGTAATACTTGTATTGTTGGTTATACAAAAAATACTGTTGATGCCGTAAATACTGCGTATCACCTTGTAACTGTGATTTTTCAAAATCAGTTAGTGATGGTCCAATATGTAAAATTTTGCCATGAAAATTTTGCATATCATTGATAAAAGTTTGTTTAATTAAATGTGCTTGGGGCCAGTTAATCATCAAAATTAAAGCTGAATAATTTTGATCATTTAAATCGCCTTGTTGGTATTGCGCCATTGACATGGTTTTAACTGGCTGGTTTAAGCTAACTAATAACCGTTGCAATGAATCGATTTTCACTTCATCACCATTAGCAACATTTTCACTATCATAAACTAATAAAGTTGGACGCGTTGTTTGATCAGCATGAACTGGTTTAATTGCAAATAACATTACCAAAATAAATGCCAATGAAAATAGTCCCGTTTTTAATTTGCACATCACTTTCATTATTTTCATCACCATAACTGTTTTCTCACTAAATCAATAATGAATATAAAAATTAATAAGAAGAGACTAACGGGTACCATGAACAATTGATTGGCCAAATCAGCATCCCCACCGCCAATTACTGTCCCAAAGAATGTTCCAATTAAAATAATTATCAAATTAACAACCATTGCAGATCGCATGATTGGTTCGCCCTTACGCTCACGTAAACCACGATAAGCCACATAAATATAGATACCTAAGTCAACTAATAAAAGAACGACATAAAACATAAATTTCCGTGGGAAGAATGCATTCATCATTAATAAGAATAACATGTTAAAATGATTCTGTCGCGTTGGTTTTATTCCTTTGGCTTTTTGATAATTACCAAGGCCCTTCATTTGAATATTTAAAGCATTCTTAGTTGCCGTATTCAAAAGCATTTCAAATTGTGACCAGTGTTGTAAATAATACGAAGCAATCCAGAAATAATTATATTTTCCAAGAAATTTCTCTTTCATTTCTTTAGAATTAACTTTTAAAGCGGTGTAAGTCTTACTATAAGGATCATTTTTCAATAATGAAAATTGTGGTGAAATGCCACCTTCAGCTAGTGTTTTTTCAGGATTACTTGCCATGGCAAGTACACCACATGTCATACTTTGATATTTATCTTGGTCAGTATACTTAGTTGATACAAAGCAATTTGAAACTACCCCTGCACCAACAATTAATGTCACCATTAAAACTACACTGACCTTTTGCAAACGGGTATGTGTAATTGCTAACATTGCTAATGTGGCAATTACCCACCCAACTACGAAGAAAGTATTTTGTTGCTTGTCTTCAATAAAACCTAGCATGGCTAAAATATAAAGCGTCATTATTGGCCAAGTATGGTGATAATAATGACGGGCAATTAAAGCATAACTAGCAAAAGCATACAAAATCGTAATTAACTGGACTGGTTCAATATAAAAGGAATTAAAGAATAATATTAAAGCTGAATCACCAAAAATGAACCATATTATCAAAGCAATTACATAATCACGTGGTGTCCGCCGCCGTGAGGTGAATGCCTTTGTTAATAAATAAATTGCGCCTAAATAGAAAAGACTATATGTTAATCCTAAAAAACGAATATCAAATATTTTAGTACTATAAAATAACTTATTTAATAAGATAGCAATTTGAATAAAAATTGAACTAGTTGAAAACAAGGGATGTTGATAACTATTGAAATATTGCATAATCCCATACTTCAAAGAAACATAATCATAAACATAATAATGATAATTATGAAGTTGGTATAAGCCATTACCATGCAATGTTTGGACAAATGTCCCATTATCAGCATCCCCTGCAATAGGTGGAATAAATAACAAAATGATAATAATAATTGCTGTTAATAACACTACCAATTGTTCAGGATTAAGATAACACCGTAACTTAATCGCTAATTTATCCCAAATTGTTGCTACTTTTTTCTTCATTTAACCAATTCCTAACAATCCAATGCTACTAATGCAGTAACATTATTAAACGAATAAACCTGTTTAGTTTGCAAATCACCAAAAGCACCATTCAATGGTGAACCATCTTTATTAATTTGGAAAGTAAGCATTTCTTTAATAGCAGCTTGATATAATTCAGGTTGCTTTTCATCGCTAGCAATTAAAGCAGCCAGCGCATAAGCGGCTGCTGATTGGTCTTGCGTTGTTGGCTTACCATTCAAATCATAATAATTGTAAAGTTGCTTATTCATTACTTGCCGTGTTAACCATTGCAAACTAGCACTTGGTAACTTATTCACCGCAGACAAGTGTTCCATCGTCATTAAAGTTTCGAGAACATTAATGTTATTGTCATTGGTGTACTTTTTGGTTTGGTAATTATAACGAGTTTGATAAACTGGGAAATTATCACCCAAATAACCATTTTCAACAATCTTTAATTGTTTTTGATAGTATTGTTTTTCTTTAGCACTACCATCTTCGAGAATTCGTAAAGTAGCTAAATTGAAGTAACATAGTGTTCCTGTTTCAGCATGTTGTTTAGTTTGTCCATTAGCATAATCATACAAATTACCATTAACCAAACTAAGACCCTGCATATTTTTAAATAGTGTCTTGAGTTCATTAGCATAGTAATCAGTTTGGAATTGTTGATCATAAAGTAATAAAGCTTCCATAATCCGCAAATCATCAACACTGGCGTTTACGGGATAACGTTTCTTGGTAGCTGGATCATACCGATAACTAAACTGACCATTTTCATAAAAAACATGTTTAGTTTTGTTATAAAAATTCTTAAAGGCTTGCGCTTGTTTAGTTAAAGCAAGGTGAATTAAATAGTATCCTGATGATTCATCTAACAATTCATGGCCAGTTGCATTGGAACTATTAGGATCATTAGTAGGTAGATAATTAGTATAAATACCATCATCACCCATCATTTGATCATCTAAAAAATTAATTAATTGTTGTTGTTTTTGTTGTTGCTCTTCAGTATGATAATGAGTAATATTTTGGACAACTGTTGCTGGACGCATAATGTTAGTTTGATAATATGTATCTTGAGTAGCTTCTTTTTTACTTTGATTACCACAACCTGCAAGGATTATCGTTGATAAAATAAGCGCTCCACCGGTTAAGTATCGCATCTTGTTACTCATAATCTCCGCTCCCTTTATGACATTCTCACTTTAATCTTAACAATTTAGGTTAATTTATCATAGTATTTTTTACTATTTAATAACCCAAAATCATCTTGACGCTCCGTTAATTAATAGCTATTATTGATAACAATTTATACATATTACAGGAGGTTTTCATGACACAAGTTAAGAATACTGATAACCAAAAATTATCAGTTCCTAAAACAATTTTACTTGGTTTTCAGCACTTATTAGCGATGTATGCAGGCGACATTCTCATTCCATTGCTAATGGGTGCCGCATTGCATTTTAATGAACAACAAATGACATACCTCATTTCCACTGATATCTTCATGTGCGGAATTGCCACATTATTGCAAATTCACCGGACACCATTTTCTGGAATTGCATTACCAGTTGTTTTAGGATCAGCGGTTGAATACTTAACACCAATGGAACACATTGGAACTCACTTAGGTTGGGGCTACATGTACGGTAGTATTATCGTTACTGGTCTTTTTATTATCCTTATTAGTCAGTTCTTTGCTCATTTAAGACGTTTCTTCCCACCAGTTGTCACGGGTTCATTAATCACATTAATTGGCTTTACATTAATCCCAGTTGCCTTTCAAAATCTTGGTGGTGGCGATGCCAGTGCCAGTGATTTTGGTAAACCAATTAACTTGTTAATCGGCTTTGCAACGGCTTTAATTATTGTTTTATTTAATATTTTTGGTCGTGGTTTCATTAAGAAAATTGCCATTTTAATGGGTATTATCTTAGGAACATTATTAGCCATTGCTTGTGGTCAAGTTAACTTTGCCTCTGTTGGTGAAGCTAGTTGGTTCCATTTACCACAATTATTCTATTTTGCTAAGCCTGAATTTGAATGGTCCTCAATTCTTACGATGATTATGGCAGCAATTACCTGTATGATTGAATCAACCGGTGTATACTTCGCTTTAGCCGATATTGTTGGTCGTGATTTGAGTGTTGATGATTTGGGACGTGGTTATCGTGCTGAAGGTTTAGCTGCTATTCTTGGTGGTTTATTTAACACCTTCCCTTACTCAACCTTTTCACAAAACGTTGGCGTTGTGCAGTTATCAGGTATTAAAAAGATCCAACCAATTTATTATGCTGGTGCAATGCTCTTAATTTTAGGATTAATTCCCAAGTGTGGTGCAGTTGCTTCCTTAATTCCATCTGCTGTACTTGGTGGCGCAATGTTAGTAATGTTTGGGATGGTTGGTGCCCAAGGAATTAAGATGTTAGTCGAAGTACCAATGACAACGAATAATCTTTTAATTATGGCGGTTTCAATTGGTGTCGGTTTAGGTGTTACTACCCAACCAGCATTATTAAAGTGTTTACCAGTTACTTGCCAAACTATCTTTAGTAACGGGATGGTTGTTGGTTGCTTAACAGCGTTAGTATTAAATATCCTCTTAAATTGGCGGACGTTATTTACTAAAAAGCAATAAAATATTTTATTGCATTATTGATTTATCAGTGTTTATAGACTATATATAAAACAAAAAGCAATGAAATAATTATTTTGTTGCTTTTTGTTTTATATTAACTTTAATTGTTACCAAAACTTCCACCATGGTTTCTTACTACGTGTTTCTTCACTAGTTGTTTGGTGTTCATTAGTAACAGGAGCTTCTTCAGTAGTTACTGAATTAACATCTTTCTTAGTATTAGTTGTTAGTAATTCTTTATTCTTCTTTTCAATTTGTTCAAGTTTGTTTTGTGCAATTAATTGTAGTTGTTGACTTTGATCAAGCAATTTTTGCATTGAATGAACTGTACTAGTTTCTTGTTTTAATTGTGATTTAGCATCTGCTAATTCATTTTTTAGCATTTCAATCTGTGCAGTCAAATCAATTACACTATGATGATTACTTGTTTCATCCTTAGCATTATTCTCATTTTTTACTTGATCAATATTAGTTTGTTGCGCTTGTTGTTGCATATTCTTCTCATCATCAAATTTCGTGCGCGCATCTTCAATATGTTTTCGAATTTCTTCTTCAACTTCACTAGTAATAATATAATTACGACCTTGTTTCTCAGGTTTCTTATCATCTGGTAATTGTTTAATAATGTATTGAATGCGTTGCCGACTAACGCCAAATTCATTAACTAAATCACTAATTGTTTTCATGTTAATTAAACTCCGTTTATCTTCTTTCCTTTATCATACACTATCTTATATGCAACACGCAAAACATTTTGTTGCTTTTTGTTTATTTGCTTTTGTTGCATATTGTTGCTTACTTGTGATAAGTACGTCCATTGATAATCATAAAGGCACGGTAAATTTGTTCCACAAGTACTAGCCGCATTAACTGATGCGGTAATGTTAATTTACCAAATGACAATGTATCATTAGCACGTTGCATTACTGCTGGACTTAAACCCAATGAACCACCAATTACAAAAGTAATATCAGGATGACCATATGTTCCTAATTGATCAATTTCATGAGCAAATACTTCAGAAGCACGTTGTTTACCTTGAATTGCTAAAGCAATAACATATTCCTTGTCCTTAATTTTACTAAGAATACGTTCACCTTCCTTTTGCATTACATTTTGCATTTCGGCTTCACTTAATGATTCTGGTGCTTTTTCATCTGCCACTTCAACCAATTGAAACTTACAAAAGGCACTTAATCTTTTTGCATATTCAGCAATACCTTGCTTTAAATACTTCTCTTTTAATTTACCAACACAAACAATTTTAATATTCATTTTTTCACCTTGTTGCATTTTATTTCTATTTAGTTATCCACTTTATTTACATGAGTTATCCACAGAGTTATCCACTTATACACAACTTATTGTGGTTAATTTAAATAGATACTACTAAATATATGAATTATTATTTAACAATAAATTAGTCGCTTTTTTATTAATTTACAAGTACTCATTATATACAAAAACGTTGATATATCAACGTTTTAAACTAATTAAGATTATCTTTTTCATAATTAATATTTATATTTACTACTGCTTTTTCACTAGTAATTTCCAAAATATTACTAACAAACTTATCCACAGTTATCCACAAAGTTATCCACAGGTTAATAATTCGGTACCTTTTTACTATGCAATAATAAGCAACAAAAAGCGTGATATATGCAACATATCACGCTTTTTTAACATTTTAATTATTTACTTATTATTCAGCAGCTTGTAAAGTTACAACTGTTTGTTTAAGCTTACCATCTTGGTAATAACCAACAGTAACTTTATCACCCACATTATGTTTATAAAGTTGTGTTTGTAAATCAGCAACAGAGGTAATTTGTTCACCATCAATTGATACAATAACATCGTATTGTTTTAATCCGGCACGTGAAGCAGCAGAATTACTATTTACCTTAACTAATACAACACCTTGGGTAACTGATGTTGGTAATTTCAAAACTGATTGTTGTGAAGCAGTTGAAACTTGTGATAATCCAATGATTGATACTCCCAAAGCAGGACGAGTAACTTTACCATTATTTACTAATTGATTAATGATTGTTACTACTTCATTACTTGGAATTGCAAAGCCCATGCCTTCGACTGATCCTTGACCATCGCCTGCACTGGCTAATTTCATTGAATTAATGCCAATAACTTGGCCATCAAGATTAATTAATGCCCCACCAGAATTACCAGGGTTAATTGCCGCATCAGTTTGAATAACTGTTGCTGTACCAGTTTGTACACCCGTTTGTTCATTTTGAACAGGGACTGTCCGGTTCGTTGCTGAAATAATCCCTTCAGTAACAGACGTTGCATATTGTGAACCTAAAGGTGAACCAATCGCTAAAACTGATTCACCAGCTTTAATATCAGATGAATTACCAAATGTTGCTACTGTGGAAACCTTGCTATCAGGAATTGATAATACTGCCAAATCAGTAACTGCATCAGTTCCGACTAAATGAGCTGTTAGTTTAGTACCATCACTCAAAATTACTTCAATTTTATCTGAGCCAGCAACAACGTGATTATTAGTGACAATATAGGCCTTACCATCAGCTTTTTGATAAATAACACCTGAACCTTCACTATAAATCTGATCTTCATTACTCTTGCTGCTACTACTGCTACTGTTACTATCACCAAAAAGATTACCAAAGACATTTAAACTATCATTGCTTTGTTGTTCTTTTTGCATATTAATAACAGAAACAACAGCTCCTTTTACCTTATTAAAGGCAGTTTCAGCCGCTGAACTTTGGTTAACAGTAATATTACTAATCTTGGCTGTCCCTGGTTTAGAACTACTACTTGTAGCAGTTGACGTACTGATATTTGCATGATTAATATTATTTAATGCATAAACAACACCACCGCCAGCGCCACCGCCAATTAAAGCTGATACAACAGCAATTATCGCTGTTTTCTTAGTGTTTTTGCCACTGTTGTTTCTTGTTTCTTTTTGTTGCATTTGTTCTTGCGAATCTTTTTGATCATCCATTAGAAAAAGTATCCCTCCCTTTCCATATTCCTTCACTCGATACTGATATTATCATAATCAAAAAAAGCTATCAAAATTTGCTTAGTTTCTTATATCTTACTTATAACTCTTAACGTGCATATTTTTTAGTTTTTGATAAAATGAGGTTAAGATTAATAATTTAAGCGAGGCTTATTAAATTGAATTTTTTCAAAATTTTACGTGAGTATGAATGGCTTAATGCTGTTTTATTCTTATTAATAGGAGCATTAGCAATTTTATCACCACACTTCTTATTTAAAGCAGTGATTTACTTTTTAGCTGCATATTTTGTTGTCAATGGTGTTTTAGCATTGATAATGTACTTTAAAGATCGTGATGAGTACTCACCAGTAACAGCAATTATGCAATTTGTAATTGCTTTATTAATTGTTGTTTTTGCACGGCCATTAGCTAGTATCTTACCATTTTTATTAGGATTTATTATCTTAATATATGGTATCAACCGGTTAAAAAATGCCATTACGCATAAACAATATGTTAATGTTTCTCGTGCACCACAAATTATCTATAGTATCTTAATTATTGTTGCTAGCATTTTGTTGCTTTTCAATCCATTCAGAAGTTTTCTAATAATGATTCAATTCTTTGGCATTATTTTAATTGTAATGGGAATTGATGAACTAGTTTTATGGTACCGGATGCGTTAAAATAAGTACTTGTTTTTAATAATTGATTTTATAAATGATGCTTGTTAAGCTAAGAATGATTAGTAAGATTACTTCTTACAAAGGAGGCCAATTATTATGGTAGAAAAACCAATTACAGGTTTAGCAGAAGAAATCATCCAATTTGAAAAAAAGAATAGTTTGGCTGATACTGATATGGCATTAGCTAGTCATATTTCTGTTGAAAAGATTCACAATATTAAATCAATGGCTGAAGAAGCTGATTCAGAAACTGCATTGGTTTTACGCAACTTTATGGAAAAATAGTAAATAAGTTTAAAAAAATACCGTGTTGGTGAAATGCAACACGGTATTTTTTTTGTAATTTTGTTACTAGTTTCTTCCTATTATATATGCTTAATTTGCAACAATATATTTTGCTGCTTTTTATTGCATTTTATTAAATGCAGCAATATGCAACAAAATATTTATTAAGCAGTTCTTACTGGAGTAATTAATTGAATAAAGTGTTCTTGATCTTCAGATGGTTCTAAAGTAAATGGTCGTAACGCTGCAGTAAAACCAATTGTAATTGTTGTTTGTCCAAATGAACGAAGTGCATCTTTCATATAGTCAGGATTAAATGAAATATCTAAAGATTCACCACTAAGTGCAATAAAATGCAAACTTTCTTCGACTTTACCAACTTCAGGAGAATTGCTAGATAATACAGCACTTTGTTGTTCAGGATTTAAGACCAACCGCACGATATTATTATGACCAATATGTGACATTAATGAAGCACGTTCAATTGCGGCTAATAATGTATGCGCATCAAATTCAATTGTTGTATTAGCACTTGTTGGAATTAAACGTGTCGTATCTGGATATTTACCAGAAAGTAACTGTGAATAGAATGATGTTTCGCCAAGAATAAATAAGACTTGTTTATCACTAATTCGCATTGTAATTTTATCAATATTATCAGTTAACATTCTAGATAGCTCTAGGAGGCTTTTTCCGGAGATTACAACGTTGTATTTAACATCCTTGGGTAATTCCTCTAATTCGATCTTTCGTTGCGCTAATCGATGAGAATCAGTCGCTACGGCCATTAATTCACCATTACTAATAATAAAATGAATTCCTGTTAAAATTGGCCGAGTTTCTTGAGTTGAAACAGCAATAACAACTTGGTTAATTAATTCTTTTAATACACTTGCTTTTAATACTAATTGATTTTCAGCAGTAATATCAGGTAAATGTGGATAAACATTAGCATCACTGCCGTTAATATTAAATTTTGATTGTCCTGAAGTAATTGTTGTTAATAGGGTTTCTGGATTAACACTAATAGTCATATTTTCATCAGGTAATTTTTTAACAATTTCACCAAAAATATGAGCAGGAACAACAATTGTACCTGGTTCAGTAATAACTAGATTATTCTTTTCATCGCCAGCTGATAAAAATGATTCAATTGAAATATCTGAATTACTACCAGTTAAAGTTAAACCAGCTTGTCCAATTTCGATTTTTAATCCAGATAAAATGGGAATTGTTGTTTTAGATGCAATTGCACGTGAAACATCATTTAGTTTTTTGATAAAAGCATTACGATTAATTGTAAATTGCATTTAAGTCACTCCTTTGAATAATGACAGTTTTCTATAATAATAATATATATTTATATAGTAGTAGTAGTAGGGCCTGTGGATAAGTGTGGATAACCCTTGAACCCCTTGCTATTATTGAATTTGTTTTCCACAAACCTGTGGATAACTCTGTGGATAACTCTGTGGATAACTTGTGGATAACTTTTTTAAATAGTCACTAAAATTTATTTTTTTAGTGTAAATGTTCCTGATTAGGATTTACGGTCCTTAGCTTGCTTATTTAAGATCTTTTTTAATTCAATAATTTTATCTTTTAGATCATCATTAGTATTAATTGCTTCTTGAATCTTTTCATAAGCGTGCATTACGGTAGTGTGATCACGACCGCCAAATTCATTGCCGATTTTAGGAAGTGAATTGATTGTTAATTCACGTGATAAGTACATGGCTACTTGCCGTGGTGTCACGATTTGTTTAATTCGTTTTTTACCCTTAAGGTCATCAACAGATACTTGGAAATAATCAGCAACAGCTTTTTGAATATCACTAATTGCGATATCAGCTGATTTGGTAGTAGTTTGTAAGCCACGTAATGCTTCAGCAGCCAAGTTAACAGTGATTTTGGTTTGCTTACGGGCACGTGCGTAAGCTTCAACGCGGTTTAACGCACCTTCCAGTTCACGAACATTAGAATCAATTTGTCCAGAAATATAAGATAAAGTTGAATCTGAAATACTCAAATGTTTAGTATCAGCATTACTTTTTAGAATAGCAATCCGAGTTTCTAAGTCAGGTGGAGTAATATCAGTTGAAACGCCCCATTCGAACCGTGATACTAAACGACTCTTTAACCGTGGAATTTCCTTAGGAAGCCGATCAGAAGTCATTACAATTTGTTTTTTACGATTTAGTAAATCATTGAAAGTATTATAAACTTCTTCCTGGGTTCGTTCAGTAGTTGCAAAAAATTGAATATCATCAATCAATAATGCATCAACACTGCGGTATTCTTCACGAAATTGTTCTTGAGTACTATAACGAATTGAACTAATAAAATCATTAGTAAATTTTTCTGAAGTAACATACTTAACTTTAGCATTAGGATTTTTAGCAAGGAGGCGATGGCCAATTGCTTGCATTAAGTGTGTTTTACCTAAACCAACGCCACCATAAATCAAAAGGGGATTGTAGGTATTACCAAGATCTTCAGTCACTGCTAAAGCCGTTGCATAAGCAAAAGTATTTCCCTTACCAACAATAAAACGATCAAAAGTGTATTTGTCATTTAAGTGTGGTGATTGTTGAATGTGTTGAATGACTTTTTGCTGCTTTTGCGGATTGTTATCAACAGGATCATCATTAATTTCATTAGCTAATTTAAAAATAGGGGTAATTACGTGACCAACCATTTCACGAGTTATCTGGGCAACAGTTGGTGCTAAACGATGATTCCAGTAATCTTTGGCTTCTTTGTTAGAAACTTGAATGATAATTTTATCGTTGTCTAGGGCAATTGGTGTTGCTGGACTAATAAAATTATTGTAAGTAACAGTACCAACATCATTTTTTAACTGTGTGGTAATATTTTGCCAAAGTTGCATAAGCTGCGTCACAAAATTCACTTCCTTTTTTTTAAAATTTTATTTACAGCAAATAATTTTAGCATTAAAAAAATGAGTTTTCCACAGGCTGTGGATAAATATTAGTAAAGTTTTCCACAACCTGTGGATAAGTATAAAAACATACCTGTGGATATGTGGATAACTCATGTAATAAAAATCAGTTATCCACAAGCAATTGTGGATAAGTTTTACAAACAAACATTGATATATTAGCAAAGTACCTTGAGTTATCCACAATGTGGATAACTTTTTTCCACAGGCTGTGGATAACTAAAAAATTGTGGATAACTCTGTGGATAACTTAACTATACCAATTTAGTTATCCACAAGTTATCCACAGGTTTATCCACAGAAATTGGTAAAATCTGTGGATAAACGTTCCGCACATCAATTACAAAAAAGTCTTTGAAATCATGAGGAGATATGTTAGAATACATTAGTAATAAAATAGAGTTGATACTCATTAAGTAAGTTCAAGGAGGTGTACTTCAGTGACTACAAAGAGAACTTATCAACCAAAGAAGCGTCATCGTCAACGCGTACATGGTTTTATGAAACGTATGAGTACAAGTAACGGCCGTAAGGTATTAGCACGTCGCCGTAGTAAAGGTAGAAAAGTATTATCTGCTTAGGCCACTGGGTTTTATCTCAAGTGGTTTTTTTATTATTTTAGCGCGAACGCGTGAAAAATACTCGCTATCATCTTTGCCACTTAGCTAAGAATGATCAGTGTTTTTCGCGCGTTTCGTGCATAAGGAGCAATGATTTATGCGTAAATCGTATCGCGTTAAAACTGAAGCTGATTTTCAACGTGTTTTTAAAGCTGGTAATTCAGTTGCTAATCGTTATTTTGTAATTTATAAGTTGCAAAAGCCTCAACAAAAACATTTTCGTGTAGGTATTTCAGTTGGTAAAAAAGTTGGTCATACTGCAGTGATGCGTAATCAAATTAAGCGTTATATTCGTCAAAGCTTACTAGAAGTAAAATCACAATTACCACGTGATGTTGATTTTTTAGTCATTGCTCGTAAACCAGCAACGAAATTAGATATGTTTAAAGCTAAGAGTAACTTAGTTCATGTCTTACGTTTAGCAAATTTATTGCCTGATGAAGAAGATAAATAAGTGAGGGAATTATCAGTGAATAAAAAAGTACGAAAGCGTTTATTAGTTGGCGCTGGATTATTAGCCATGGTTTTCTTAATGGCTGGTTGTGCAGAAAATACACCAATTACTAAGAATAGTCCTGGTATTTGGGATCATTGGGTTGTGTATAATTTTTCACAATTTATCATTTGGCTATCACATGTTTTTGGTAATGATCCTGGTGTTGCTATTATTGTTTTCACTATTATCATTCGTATTGTGTTATTGCCATTAACAATTTTGCAAAGTCGCAGCATGATTAAAACCCAAAAGTTACAACCTAAGTTGCAGGCTTTACAAAAGAAATACAGTAGCCGTGATATTGATACCCAACGGAAATTACAA
Source organism: uncultured Lactobacillaceae bacterium (assembly GCA_963926925.1). GTDB lineage: Bacteria > Bacillota > Bacilli > Lactobacillales > Lactobacillaceae > Paralactobacillus_A. Next base: position 32,409 of record CAWUZD010000042.1, on the reverse strand, counting down.
ACAGAAATGCAAAAATTGTATTCTGAAGCTGGGGTTAATCCATTAGCAAGTTTCTTACCATTGCTAATTCAAATGCCATTCCTATTAGGTTTGTATCAAGCGATTTACCGGACACCAGTATTGCAACACGGTACATTTTTGTGGATGCAATTAGGTAAACCTGATTCTTACTTTGTAATGGCTATTTTAGCAGCATTATTTACGTTATTAACTTCATACTTATCAATGATGGGACAACCTAAAAATGCGGCTAATATTGTGATGTTAGTAATTATGCCAATCTTTATTTTCTTCACTGCGCAAAGTATTGCTTCAGCGATTTCTATTTACTGGGTTGTTACTAACGCCTTTTCTGCCGTCCAAACATTATTTGTTATGCAACCATTCAAACGGCGGCGGGAACAACGTGAAGCCGAAGAACATGAACGGGCTCGTAAGAAAGCACTTGCTAAGGCTAAACGGAAGTATTTACATCATAAATAATCTAAGCACATGTGATGGAGGATAAGAATAGTATTATGCCAACTTTTAAAGGTAATAGTATTCAAGATGCCATTGATAATGGCTTAGCAGCATTGCATTTGCAACGTGAAGCAGTAACTATTGAAGTCATTACTGAAGGCAAACATGGGTTATTTGGAATTGGTCGTAAACCAGCAGTTGTTAATTTAAAACCAATTGCAACTGAAAAAAAGCCAACTGTTCAAAATACTGATAAAGTAACTAAAAGCAACAATAAGCAACCAAATAATCAAATGCCTCATAAAAAAGCGGTAAAAGCAACAACAAACAACAAAAAAGCTAAAATTGTAAAGCAACAACAAACAACAAAAAAGCCTAAAAAGGATGATTTGCAAGTTGCTATTGATAAGGTTGTTGCATATTTAACTGCAATTACAAAAGAATTACATATCGATACAACAATTAGTGTTACTAATAATAAAGATGAAATTGTTTTCCATATGCATACTGAACGAGAAGGTTTCTTGATTGGTAAACATGGTCAAAAGATTAATGCTTTACAATATTTAGCACGTACTGTTTTTGATCGCCAAGTTCATTCTTCTAAACGCATTGTTTTAAATGTTGGTGATTATCGGCAACGACGTGCGGCAATTTTGAAGAAAGTAACCGATAATGCTGCGCGTGAAGTGATTGCGACTGGGCGTCCTTATATGTTAGATGCAATGCCTTCATTTGAACGTAAACAAATTCATCAACGGTTACAAGATAATAAGTACGTAACAACGCATTCTGAGGGTGTTGAGCCACATCGTTATGTAATTGTTTCATTACAGATTAATTAAGAATCAAGCTAAAAAATAGTTTTATTATAAAAAGCGTTATATGATGAGGATGTACCTGAAAGGTATCCGATGCAGATTATTTGAGCGGACATTATGTCCGCTTTTTTGTTTTAAAAATTGGGTAGATGATATCAAATGAATTTTATGAACTGGTGTTACTTATTTAGAGCAATTGGAGCAATTACTACTGCAGTAACGTTTATGTTTTTAGTTTCTCATCGTTTTAAAAGAAGAATTAAGCGAAAACAGCGGCAGCAAAAATTACATCAATATGCATGTTATTTAATTAAACTTTTGAAAAATCTTGATTATCAAAAGTTTATGAAGAATAGGAAAACTATTTTAATTACACTGTATATGATTTTGTCATATCGTGATGTTGCGGCACCGTATGATTTTGTGAATGTTTTACAAAATATTGTTGCATTTGAAAAAATGAATAGTGCTAATCAAAACCAGTTAACATCATTAGTTGAAAATACAATTGCTTTATTAAAAAGAATGAAGGGATAATCAGATGAATTTAGCAGCAATGTGTAATTTATTTGAAGCAATTGGCGCCATTGCGACTGCTGGCACATTTATTTTTTTAGTTATTGATGATCTTCAAAATAGTATTAGAGAACGAAAGCGTAAAAAAGAACTGTATCAATATTTGAAAAAATGATTGTATTATTATCAGATTTAAATCGAACCAATTTTGCTACGAAGCGTGGCCAAATTATTACCGTATTTTATACAATTTTGGCGTATAAAGATGTGTTAAATACTTATGATTTTATTACTCTTTTTCAAAAGATATTAATGTTTGAAAAATTAAATGCTAATAGTGATTTAACAACATTTTCCAAAGAAACAATTACTATTTTAAACCGGGCAATGGCATACTAAAAAAGCACTTCAATTTGAAGTGCTTTTTTTCTTACCAAATTTGAACACGTTTTTCAGGAGCCAGCCACATACCGTCTTGATCAGTAATTGCGAAGGTCGTGTAAAACTCATCAAAGTTTTGTGGTTGTACGTTAGCACGTAATTCGTTAGGAGCGTGAACGTCAGCTGTTAATAACATTTGCTGGTATTGTGGGCGTGCTTTCATACGCCAAATTCTTGCCCAATTGATAAAGAAGGCTTTCAAATCATAGGTTTCTTCATTTTTAGTAGCTTCGAGTGCACAACTGAGACCACCTAAGTCAGCAACATTTTCAGAAACGACTAATTTACCATTGACTTTGCCACCAGCAAAGTCAATGCCATCAAATTCGTCAATCATTGCTTGGGTTAATGTCTTGAAATGAGCATAATCAGCTTTTGTCCACCAGTTATTAAGATTACCTAATTCATCAAACTGCGCACCATTGTTATCAAAAGCATGTGAAATTTCATGTGCAATAACAGCACCAATGCCGCCATAATTTTCACTACTACTTTGTTGCAAACTATAAAATGGTGCTTGCAAGATAGCAGCTGGGAAAGTAATGTCATTGCGGGATGGATCGTACATAGCGTTAACCATTTGCGCTGGCATTCTCCATGTAGTTCGATCAACTGGTTTATTAATTTTATCAAAGTTATCCTTAATGGCAATTTTGTCAAAATTAATAACGTTTGTGAGCAAGTTACCACCATCCGCTACTGTTTTCACGTGGAACTTTTGATAAATAGGTTTAATTTTGTCAGGATAACCAACTTTAATTACAATTTTATCAAGTTTTAAGATTGCTTTGGCACGAGTAGCTGCACTTAACCATGTATTATTTTGAAGTCGTTTTTTATAGATAGTAATCATCTTTTGAATCATGGTGGTTACATCTTGCTTAGCTGCAGCGCCAAAATACTTATGGCCATAATAATCACCAATTACTTGGCTAAAGTAACTAGTAGCTAAACGATAAGCGTGTTTGGCTTGGGAAATAGCTTGTTGACTGCCAACAACCGCACGATTAAAAGTGCTAGCTAATTGGCGCAATTCTTCACTAAGATAACCACTAAAGCCGTTAATAGTATCAATTAATAACCAACTCTTAAGATTTGCAAAAGTATCATTATTAATAATTTGGTCTAAGGCTTTGAAGAATTTTGGTTCAGTAACAATTACTTTTGCAGGTTGTTGCTTAATTAAACTAGTAATAATTGATCCTAATGATAAGAATTGACTATTCTTAATAAACTCATCATAAGTTTGGGGATTATATTGTTTAGGATAATCAGCCGCTTCTTCAGAACTTAGTACATGTGGAACAAGTGACTTATCAAACGTTAAGGCATTTTGAACATGTTGTTGCGCGGTTTTTTCATCGAAACCAAATTTAACTAATAATTGTTGAGACATTGTTGCCCAAACTTTTAATAGTTGGGGACCAGCTGGATTATCTTTTTCGTAATAAGTTTTATCAGGTAAAATCAAGGCTGGTGCACCAACAAAAACAACATGTTTAGTTGTATCTTTCCAATCAGGACTAACTGATACGCAAAATGGTGCGGGTAAATCATTAAGAATCCAGGTAGCTAATTGATCATTTAATTGTGATAAATTGTTAACCGCTATGATTTGTTTAATAAGAGGTTCCAATGGTTTAATGCCAAGAGCATCCCGTGTTTTGAAATCACTAGCTAAAGTATGTAGTTTCATTGCTTCAGCAAACATACTATTTGGAGCTGTGAATTTACCCTGATGGTAATCTTGAAAATCATGCATTAACGTTTTTTCAACATCGTCAGCTAAATCTTGAAAACCACCAGTTACCGGTTTATCAGCGGGAATAGTAGCATGTTGTAACCATTCACCATTGACATGCATATATAAATTATCTTTGACACTCGTAACTTGACCGTTAGTATCGCTGGCACCACCAACAATATATTGTGATTTCATGATGATTATTTCTCCTTAATCGTGATGATTTTATTATAATGCTTTATTCACTTTGATTGTGAGTATAATAAGTATTATTAGAAATTATTCATAGTAGGAAGGTTATTGGCTATGCAGTTACTACCAATTGGTTCGGTTGTTAAGCTTAAGAATAGCGACCAGCCATTAATGATTACAACACGTTTTCCGATTGCTAACTTTAATGGTAAGGAAGGCTATTTTGAATATGATAGTTGCTTATACCCACAAGGTGCTTATCATAATCAACATTTCTTTTTTAATCATGAAGATATTGCTGAAGTTTGTTTTCGGGGTTACCAAACCTTAGCAGAAGCAGAATTAGTAGCACAAATGAATGAACAATTAGCTAATATTAAGTATCATCGTTTCACAATGGCTGAATTAAGTTCGGATAATGTAAAATAAAAGCTCGTCATTAGACGAGCTTTTTATTATCTTTTGCTTTTTTACGATTAGTAAACCATGAAGTTAACTTAGCCCCAGCTGGACCATGAGTAAAGTCCATAGTATCTTTCAAAGCACCATAAATTGGTCGACCACCTAACCAGTCATTAACTAAGTAGGCAACCAAAGTAACAGCCAGCAAAGGCATCATGTGCTTAATACTACCGACCATTTCTGAAATCAAAATTACAGCCGTAAATGGTGCTTTTTCAATGGCACCAAAGTAAGCAGCCATGGCATAAATAATGATATTTAGGAAGTAAGCTTGGTTAAGAAATCCTAAGTGAATCATAATGCTAGCATACAAAGCACCACTAGTTGCTCCTAATACGAGAATTGGCATGAAAATTCCACCAGGTGTAGAAGCACCATATGAAACCATTGAAAAGATAAAACGAATAATTAATAAAACGGCTAAAAAGCCAACTGCTGGATAACTGTCAGCTAATGATTTAATGAAATGTTGGCTAGTGATATCAAGAATAAAATCATGACTACCACCTAACATTTGACTGTAATATAACCCAATTGGAATTACTAACAATAATGGGATGATACTATGCCAAGCAGCGGGAATAATTTTAATTTTGCCATACCAAAATGGTAAATTTAAAATTATGCGTTGGTATAAGTAGCCAAATAAACCAAGAATAATTCCTAATAATAGTAGTTGCCAGTATTGTGATAATGGAATACTAAAATCATAAACAAAATGTAAACTTGGCGTTAATCCAAAGAAGATTAATGTTACAAAGTCAGATGCTAATGAAGCGGCTAATGCCGTTAACCAAATTAATGGTGAAAAGTTAAATGTAATTTCTTCTAGTAAAAATAATGTTCCGGCAATTGGTGCACTAAAAGCTGCTGATAAACCAGCTGCAATACCACAAGAAATTAAAATTCTTTCTTCGTTTGGATTACTGTGAAATATTTTTTCAGAAGCACCTTGACCTACACAAGCGCCCATTTGAATACATGGACCTTCACGACCGAGGAATAATCCTGGCGTAATAGCTAATAAACCACCTACAAATTTACGCCATAATACTGGCCACCAGGGCATGCGAATCCGGCCGTCCATTTGTGCTTCAATTTGTGGTACCCCTGATCCTTTTACATATAGTAATTGTGGACGAATAATAAAACCCAAAATTAATGAAATTAAACACATTAAGACAATATAAGGAAGAATGGTAAGGGGATGATGCACCATATAAGGATAGATTTTGTATAGTAATTTTAAAGTATTATCAATGATTAGACGAAATATACTAACAATCACACCAGTGATTAAACCAACTACAATACCTTTGAGAACGAAGATAATGTTTTTAGTTTTAAAAGGTGCATTTAAAATATCTTTAGCTGATTTATACATATTAATAAAGATCCTTCTATAAATATGAGCATATAAAGTAATTATACACTGGCGATGATTAATGTTAATTAACTTTGAATATTACAGTTATATGACAAAAAGATTAAACTCTGTTTGCAGATACCCTTTTTTTACCTTTTTAATAATTAAATATATTACGATAAAAGAAGATTAATAAAAAAATAGGGTGAATTAAGTTTATGAAAGTTAAGACTTTATTAGCATTTACAACGATGACAGCCGGCGGTATTTTGACAGGTGCACCAGTAGCTGCTCATGCAGCTACTACCGTAACCGTAAAAGCAGGCGATACTTTATCTCAAATTGCTGCAGCTAATCATACGAGTGTTGCTAAATTACAACAACTTAACCATGTTAACCCTTATAAATTACAAATTGGAAGTAAATTAGTACTTTCAAATCAAAATGATTATCAAACAGTTGTTGTAAAAGCAGGCGACACCTTATCTGCATTAGCGCAAACATATGGCACAAGCGTTACTGCTTTGCAACAATTAAATAATTTAAGTGGCACAATCATTTATGTTGGTCAAGTATTAAAAGTTAGTGAAAATACTGTACCAACTACTACTAATGTTGTTGCTCCTACAACTGTTAAACCAGCAAGTGCTTCTGTTGCTAATTCTGTAGCAAGTGCTGCTGTTAAAGCTGTAACAGTTGCTTCAGCAACACCAGTTAAACCAGTTAGTGTTGCATCACAACAAGTACAAAAATCTGTTGCACAATCTGTTGCTCCATCAGCAGTATCACAACAAGCTAAGGTAGCATCAGCACAACCAGTAAGTGCAGCGAAGTCAGTAGCTTCAGTTGCACCAAAAGCAACTAGCGTTGCATCACAACAAGCACAAAAATCCGTTGCTAAGTCTGTTGCTCCATCAGCAGCATCACAACAAGCTAAGGTAGCATCAGCGCAACCAGTAAGTGCAGCGAAGTCAGTAGCTTCAGTTGCACCGAAGGCAACTAGTGTTGCATCACAACAAGTACAACGTCGTGCTCAATCAACAACTACTGTACGGACACAAACAACTAGTTATCATAATTATGCAACTACACAACGTTCAACCGCTCAACAAACAGCTGTGCATCAATCTGCATCTGTTCAACAAGCAGCCCAACAAACTACTAAGACAACAACCTTTACCGGTTCTGCCGCAGCTGCAGCAAATGCAATTGCTCAAGCTGAATCAGGTGGTAGTTATACTGCACGGAACGGCCGTTACTATGGTAAGTATCAATTAGATATTTCATACTTACATGGTGACTTATCAGCTGCTAACCAAGATCGTGTATTCCAACAATACTGTGATCAACGTTATGGCTCAGTTCAAAATGCTTTAGCATTCCGTGAAGCTCATGGCTGGTATTAAAATTAAAAGTTAAAAGCAATTATTTATGATAATAAAAAAGCGACTATTTTTAAATAGTCGCTTTTATTTTTAATAAGTATCAATATCTAAACGATTTGTCCATACCCACGCATCAAAATCAATGGGACGAGCAAATTCAGGATTATAAATTAATTCACGAAAATATTGTTTAGGAGAAAGGTTAACTTTTTTGCAAATTTCATCGGCAGTTAGTTTTTGTGGAACTAATTCGGTAGTTGCATACCAAACTTTATCTTGTTCAGTACGTAAGTCATTAATGTTCATTAAGTTAATCACTACTTTCTTTTTTCTTTTCTTCTAAATGTTTATTACTATGATACAATTCGATGATTGTCCAAAGCAATAGGATTATTGTTAAAGCAATAATTACATAAGCAACCTGATGCCCTAACATGATTTCAGATTTGGTTGGATTATCACTAAAGAAAGCTACCATCTGATCAGGCAAACCAATGATGTTAAGGAATGTTAAGATGATAATCGCAATCCATCCACAGATTTTAACCCATAGTGAATTCTTGAAACGTCCCATTTCTTTCTTACTGTCAGTTAAAATAATTAATGGCAACATTGAGAAAGGTAATGCTAAGGCTAAGAATACTTGTGAGTTATTCATTAAGTCATTTAAAGCAATATGTTCTTGTAAAGGTGAGTCATTTCTTGTCATTAATACGCAAATAATAACAGGAATAACCGATAGTAACCGTGTCACTAAACGCCGTAACCATAATGGCATACGCATGTGAACAAAACCTTCCATAATTACTTGTCCGGTTAAGGTTCCAGTAATTGTGGAGTTTTGACCAGAAGCTAATAAAGCAACCGCAAATAATGATGAAAGCACACCAGACCGTGCTACACTAGCAAGCACATGGTTGCTGACAGTAGCTGGATTGTGTAATGCTTGGTATAAACCAAAGAATGAAGGATCTTTAACAGCACCAGTTTTGAAAACTGCCACACCCATAACTAATAGTAAAACATTAACTAAAAAGGCCATTGATAATTGGATGTTGGAATCCCAAGAAGTAAATTTAATTGTTTGGGCAATATTTTCTTCGTCACCATAGTCAATTTTACGAGTTTGTGAAATTGCTGAGTGAAGATATAAATTATGTGGCATAACGGTTGCCCCAATAATTCCTAAAGCGCCAGTTAATGGTGTTTGACCATTGATATCAGGTTGGGTTGCCATGATTTTAGGAGAAGGAATAAAGCCTTTAAGAATATCACACCAATTAGGATTAGATAAAACAACTTGGTAGATGAATACACCAAGAATAACCATGATTAAACAAACAACTAGTGCTTCGATTTTACGAAAACCAACTTTGGTTAGTAATAATAACAAAAAGACATCAAAAACAGTAATAAAGACGGCAATAATTAATGGAATTTTGAATAACAAATATAAAGCAATTGCGGCCCCGATAACTTCAGCAATATCGGTTGCCATAATAGCTAATTCCGTTAATAACCATAAAACAATTCCTAAAGAACGACTAGTACGTGCCCGAATAGCTTGTGCTAAGTCCATTTGGGTAACAATTCCTAATTTAGCAGCCATATATTGTAATAACATCGCTACTAAACTAGACATTAAAATAACTGAAAGTAATAAGTACTGGAAGTTTTGGCCACCAGTAATTGAAGTTGACCAGTTACCAGGATCCATATAACCTACAGCGACTAAAGCACCTGGTCCAGAATATGCTAATAAAGTCCGCCAAAAGCCTTTGCCCTTGGGAACTTCAATTGAACCATTAATTTCTTCAAGTGATTTACCATTAGCATATTCAATAAATTGATGCTTATGTTCATTATTATCTTGCTTCGGTACATGGTTATTATTCATGTGTTCACCTCGTTGATATTTTTCATTTGTATTATATAACAAATTAGCTGCAATGAAAATGAATGTTAGGCATTCCTAATTTTGAGTATGCTATTATTATTAATTGTTGTAAATTAAAAAGAAAGATTTTAAAAAGAGGTTTGTTATTGTGATTGATGAATTATTTGCAAAAGTACCTATTCATAAAGCGTATTTTAAATTAGCATTACCAGTTGTTGTTAGTATGATTGTAACGATGATTTATAACTTAGCTGATACTTTTTTTATTGCTAAGACTCAAAATACTGCTTTAATTGCTGGAGTAACGGTTTGTTCACCATTATTTACATTTATGTTAGCAATTGGCGATATTTTTGGTTTAGGTGGCAGTTCAGCAATTTCACGGCTATTAGGTCAAAATGATCATATTAATAGTCGTAAAATAAGCAGTTTTAGTTTATACGCAGCGCTTTTCTTTAGTTTATTTATTACAGTAGTAATGCTTTTATTTGAACAACCAATCTTAAAATTATTAGGTGCAACAACCGCTACTTATCACTATGCAGCTGAATTTTATCGAATTTTGGTAAGTGGGGCTGTTTTTATCATTGTATCGTTAGTGCCAACTAATTTAATTCGGACTGAAGGCTTAGCAGTTAAATCAATGATTGGTTCAGTGGTAGGGACAATTATCACAATTGTTTTAGATCTATTATTAATTTTAGGCTGTCATTGGGGCGCCGCTGGTGCAGCAACAGCAACGGTAATTGGTTATATTTTTACTGATATTTTATTACTTTGGTATACTTACAAAGATTGCCAAGTACTGACATTATCATATCGCGCTGGTAAAATTGATTGTCATGCTTTTAAAGAAGTATTAGCGATTGGTATTCCAGCTTCAGTAACTAATTTAATGCAAAGTGTGGAAGTTGCTTTACTAAATCATTATTTAGCAGCTTATGGAACTGATAAAATTGCGGCAATGGGAATTATGAGTCGGATTTATATGATTGTTATTTTAATAATGGTTGGTTTTGCTTTTGGTGCACAACCATTGATTGGTTATAATTATGGTGCTAAAAACGTTAAACGATTTCGTGAAGCAGTACGGTTTGATTTGTTAGTTGAAATATCATATGCATTAGTAGTTTCGATTATATTAATAATTTTGGCACCACAGATGATTATGCTATTTATTGATCAACATAATATTGTTGTTTTAGGTGCACAAATGCTACGTATTTTCTTACTAACAACGCCTTTTGTCGGTATTGTTTTAGTATTAACTACTGTCTTTCAATCGGCTAATCAAGGTGGCAGTGCTTTTGCAATGTCAATTTCACGGCAAGGTATTATTTTCTTGATAGCATTATTAATTTTGGCAGCAATTTATCATTATATTGGTATTTTGTGGGCACAACCAACTGCTGATGTTTTAACCTTTTTAATTGGTTGGTGGTTATACCAACGCGATTTTAAGAAATGGGAACAAGATAATTTATAAAAAATAAGGGATGCTCATAAGCATCCCTTATTTTTTATAAATGTAATATTAACATTCGAATTCCTTTTAATAAGTATAATAGTGGCATCCAAACAATAGCATAGTCAATATTTGACCAAGTTAGGCCCGTTCCAAACATTTTTCCCGTTAATGGGTAGAATAAAATAACGGCCGCTGATGAAATTATGCCAGTTACTAAACCTGCTGCAAAGGCGCCACGCCAACCACCAACTTTGTTACCAAAAATTCCCATGACCATGCCATCAAAATACATAATAATTGGACTTGGAAAGACAATTACTGGTGAATGGAGTGAAATTGTTAAAATGGTTACTAAGATACAACCGATTGATGAACCAAAGAACCCAAACATTCCTCCCATTGGTGAATAAGGGAAAATGGTTGGTGCACCTAAAGCTGGAATTGCGCCAGGAAGTAATTTTTCGGAAATTCCTTTGAAGGCCGGAACAATCGCAGCAATGAACATTTCAACACCATACAAAAGAATAATAATGCCAGCGGTAAAATTAAAGCCTTGGAGAATCAACCACATAATCCAATTATCGGTATTACCATTCATTAATTGGGTAATGCCATGTTGACCAACTGCTAAACCGATGCCAATAAAGATAATGGGCATAATGAAAAATAAAACAACTGTATTATCTTTGAACATACTAGCCCATTTTGGAAGTTTCATATTATCAGCATCTTGATGAGGATCAGCACTACCACACCATTTACCAACAAAGTGAGCGATAATCGTTCCTACTTGATCCATAAAGCCTAGAGTTGTTTTATGTAACCAATTGCGAGCAAGGACACGGGTAATGGCAGGTGAATATGTAAAGTAAAGCGCGTTTAGAAAAGCACCCAAACAAATTGTTTCAATTTGATTAGTATGTAAAACTGTTGGCAGGGTGACATTAATGAAAGCAGCCAAATAAAGCATCATTTGGGCCATTAAGTACACATTTTTAAAAATTTTGCCAGGGGTAATTCTTACTAATAATAAATGAATGATGAACGCTAAAATAAAAGTAATAATGACATCATTAGCGATGTTAAAGTGCATTACCAAACCAAAGGCTGCATCATTGGTTGGTAGAACACCATGCACATGCCAGGTCGTGTTTAATTTAGTAATGACTGGTGATAATGAGTTAACTAAGATATTAACACCAGCCATTAAAATCGCAAAGCCAATAATTGTGTGAACTACGCCTTTAACCGTGTCGGGTAAGTTCTTACGTTGTAAAAGTAGTCCAATTAAAGCAATTAAACCTAAAAAAATTGTTTCATTACTTAATACCTGATAAACAATAAATTTAATAACATCCATAAAAATTCCTCATATCAAAAAAATAATAAAAAGATTTTCATCTTTTTATTATTTGTCTTCTTTCATATCTTCATAAGGTAAATAATGATGACGTTCAATTTCACGTGAAACGATGTGACGTTCGCGTTCTGGTGTTTGCTGCGTGGTTTTCCGAAAAGCATGTAATAAGTAATAATCACCATCATCAGCTAAAAACATTAAACGATACTTACCTAAGCGAATTTTATAAAGATCGCGATAAGGTAAACGTAATAACATTCGTTTAACGAGTGGTCGTGTTAATGGTAAATCTTGATCACGCATCATTTGAATCATATCTTGTACTTTACGATAAATACTGGGATCTTTAGCAGCAATGTTATCACGCCATTCGTAAAATGGAACGTTGCCACGATTGTCTTCGTATACAAAAATAGCCATATTTAACCTTCTTTCTGATTTTGATAATCGGCATAGTGTTCTTCTTCAATTTCACGTGCAACTAACCGACATTCTTTTTCAGGAGTACGTTGACTTGATTTGCGAAAAGCATGTAATAAATAGTAATTATCATCTTTAAATAAAAAGAATAAGCGGTATTTGCCTAAGCGAATTTTAAATAAATCACGATAAGGTAACCGCGCTAACATGCGTTTGACCCGTGGTCGTTCTAATGGCAGACTTTGCGAAGTCATCATTGCAATCATGTCATCGATTTTATGAGCAATACTTGGTTCTTTCGCATTCATTTTATTACGCCATTCGTGGAAAGGAACTTTTCCACGTTTGTCTTCATATACAAAAATAGCCATTTTGTGATCCTTTCTTGTTGATAAAACTATCCTTATTATATAGCTATTATTTTGATTTACCCAATTTGACAAACATAAAAAACATGATATATTGAAGATAATAATTCTTGTTAACGATAAAGTAGTCAAAGTGCTTTATCCAAGCGTTTCTTGAAACAGTTTGGATGTAAAGCGCTTTTTTTGTTGTTTATAAAAAGGAAGGAGTTTTATTTTGCCTACAAATATTGTAACTGAATATGATACAATTGCTGCTATTTCTACACCTCCTGGCATTGGAGCAATTTCAATTGTTCGTTTGTCTGGGGATGAAGCAACACAAATTGCTAATAAGATTTTTAAGGGTAAGGACTTAACTAAAGTACCTACTCATACCATGAATTATGGTCATATTATTGACCCAGAAAATGGCGAAATTGTTGATGAAGTTATGGTAACAGTAATGCGTGCACCACGGACATATACTTGTGAAGATATTGTTGAAATCAATACTCACGGTGGGATTGTTGTTACTAACCGTGTCTTAGAATTGTTGTTAACCAATGGTGCGCGTGCAGCTGAACCTGGTGAATTCACGAAACGTGCTTTCTTAAATGGCCGGATTGACTTAACCCAAGCTGAATCAATTGAAGACTTAATTGATGCTAAAAGTGATCGTGCTCGTAAAGTAGCGATTGACCAATTAGGTGGTTCATTACGACGTGAAGTACGGCAATTACGTGATGACATCATGGATGTTATGGGTAAAGTTGAAGTTAATATTGATTATCCAGAATATGATGAAGATCAAATTACTTTAGACTTAATGAAGAAAACTTCAATTGAAGTTAAGAAACGGATTGCTAAATTATTAGCTACTGCTCAAGATGGTGCCGTATTACGGGATGGTTTAGCTACCGCTTTGGTTGGTCGTCCAAACGTTGGTAAATCAAGTTTGTTGAACCAATTACTTCATCAAGATAAAGCAATTGTTACTGATGTTGCCGGTACCACACGTGATGTTTTGGAAGAATATGTCAATGTTAATGGTATTCCATTAAAATTAATTGATACTGCTGGTATTCGTGATACTAAGGATAAGGTTGAAAAAATTGGTGTTGAACGGAGTCGGAAAGCAATTGTTCAAGCTGACTTAGTATTATTATTAATTGATGCTAGTGAACCATTAACTGATGAAGATCGTGAATTAATTAAAGCAACTGATGATAAGGATCGGATTGTTATTTTGAACAAGATTGATCTTCCACAAAAGACAACTGTTGCTGATTTGAGTAAATTAGTTGATCCAGATGAAATTTTGCCAATTTCAGTTTTAAATAATGATGGCGTTGATGCTTTGAAGAAACGGATTTCTGACATGTTTGCTCAAGGAATTGAAAACAGCCAAAATAATTTGATGATCACTAGTGTTCGTCAAACTGCATTATTTAAACAAGCATCCCATTCATTAGACAATGTTATTGCGAGTGTTGATGCTGGTATGCCAATTGACTTAGTCCAAATTGACTTTACTAATTGCTGGAATGAATTAGGTGAAATTACCGGTGATTCATCACCTGATGAAATGGTTAATGAATTATTTAGTCGTTTCTGCTTAGGCAAATAATAGAATTATTTACGGGGAAATATAATGAAAGAATACGAATCAAACGAACATTACGACATTATTGTCGTTGGTGCGGGCCATGCTGGTAGTGAAGCTGGCTTGGCAGCTGCACGAATGGGCGCTAAAGTCCTTCTTTTAACAATCAGTCTTGACATGGTTGCTTTCTTGCCATGTAATCCATCAATTGGTGGCCCTGCTAAAGGGGTTGTTGTTCGTGAAATTGATGCTTTAGGTGGTGAAATGGCACGTAATATTGATAAAACATACGTTCAAATGCGAATGTTAAATACTGGTAAAGGTCCAGCTGTTCGTGCTTTACGTGCTCAAGCTGATAAGTATGCTTATCATGCTGCTATGAAGAAAACTATTGAAGACGAACCTAATATGACATTACGGCAAGCAACCGTTGATCGGTTATTAATTGATAATGATCAAGTTGTTGGGGTTGTAACTAATACTGGTGCTCGTTATCATGCCAAAGCTGTTATTTTAGCAGCTGGTACTAGTTCACGTGGGAAGATCTTTATTGGTGAATTACATTATTCATCAGGTCCTAACAACACATTGCCATCTGTTAAGTTATCTGAAAACTTAGCCGAATTAGGTTTCAAGATGCGCCGGTTTAAGACTGGTACACCTCCACGTGTTAATAAGCATTCAATTGATTATGATGAAACAATTGAACAACCTGGTGATCCAGAACCAAATTCATTTAGTTTTGAAACACCTGATTCTGACTACTTACCAGTTGATAAACAAATGTCATGCTGGATGACTTATACCAATGGTGAAACTCACCAAATTATTCGTGATAATTTGGATCGCGCTCCATTGTTCTCAGGTGATATTAAGGGTGTTGGTCCTCGTTATTGCCCATCCATCGAAGACAAGATTGTTCGTTTTGCTGATAAGCCACGGCATCAAATTTTCTTGGAACCTGAAGGCCGTGATACTGAAGAAATTTACGTTGGTGAATTCTCCACATCATTACCAGAAGAAATCCAACAAAAGATGTTACACTCAGTTGAAGGATTACATCATGCCGAAATGATGCGTCCTGGTTATGCCATCGAATACGATGTAATTGAACCATGGCAATTAAAGAATACTTTGGAAACTAAGTTAATTAAGAACTTATATGCTGCTGGTCAAATTAACGGTACTTCTGGTTACGAAGAAGCTGCTGGCCAAGGTATTATTGCTGGTATTAATGCAGCATTGCGGATTCAAGGTAAAGACCCATTTGTTTTGGACCGGAGCGATGCTTACATCGGTGTCATGATTGATGACTTGGTAACTAAAGGTACAACTGAACCTTACCGTTTATTAACAAGTCGTGCTGAATACCGCTTATTATTGCGGAGCGACAATGCTGATTTACGGTTAACTGAAAAAGGTTATAAACTTGGTTTGATTAGTGAAGAACGGTATAAGACTTTCTTAAAGAAACGTGAAGATATCGAAAAAGAACTTTCTCGTTTGCAAAGTATCCGGATTAAACCAACTCCAGAAGTACAAGCATTCTTGGAATCTAAAGGTGCAATGTCATTAAAGGATAGCGTCTTAGCAAGTGATTTCTTGAAGCGTCCTGAAGTAAAGTATGCTGATTTAGCTAAGTTTATTCCAGCTGCACCACACAAGTTGGATCGGCGGGTAATTGAACAAGTTGAAATCCAAATTAAGTATGCTGGTTATATTAAGAAAGAAGAAGCTAACGTTGCAAAATTAAAGCGGTTAGAATCTAAGAAGATTCCAGCTAATATTGATTACGATGCAATCAATAATTTGGCAACTGAAGCACGGCAAAAGCTTAAGAAGATTAATCCAACAACAATTGCCCAAGCAAGTCGTATTAGCGGAGTAAACCCAGCTGATATTGGTATCTTAAGCGTTTATATCGAACAAGGTAAAATCGCTAAGGTAAATAAAGATTAATAATTAAAATGAAGCTGGTCATTATCATAATGACCAGCTTTTTTTATTGGTTTAATGTAAACAAATTATGTATTTAGTGTAAATATTATTAGTAATTGTGTAACTAAAACGTATAATTAATGATATTTAATTGCTTTTATAAATAGATTTCAATATATTTGTTCACGTAGGTCAATTTATAAATTACGGAGGAAATTATGACTACTTTAATTCCATGGTGGGCTGCTCTTTTAGGATTAGCCATTGCAATTATTTTAATTTTGAAAAAATTAAATCCAGTATATTCATTAATGTTAGGAGCAATTATTGGTGCGCTAGTTGGTGGTGCTGGATTAACTGGAACCGTTAATATTGTTGTTAAAGGTACACAAAGTGTAATGGGAACAGTTGTACGGGTTCTTGCTGCTGGGATGCTAGCTGGCGTAATGATGGAATCAGGCGCCGCTGATATCATTGCACGGACAATTATTAATAAATTAGGTGATAAACTAGCAATTTTATCATTGGCATTGGCTTCAATGATTATTACGGCGGTTGGTGTTTTTATTCCGGTAACTGTTTTGATTATTGCGCCAATTGCTTTGGAAGTTGGTCGGCGTTTAAATATTTCTAAATTAGCGTTGATTGTTGCTTTATCCGGTGGTGGTAAAGCCGGTAATATTATTTCACCAAATGCAAATACAATTGCTGCTGCTAAAGGTTTTGGCTTGCAATTAAATCAAGTAATGATGATTGACTTTGTACCAGCTTTATTTGGGTTAGCAGCTACTGTAATTGTTGCTAACTTAATTAAACATAAGGGTTCAGCAGTTTTAGATGAAGATTTGCAAAATCTTGATGAAGCACCTGATCAACCAGTTAAGTTGCCATCATTAGGGACATCATTGGTTGCTCCAATTGTTGCCATTGTCTTGTTATTAATTAGTCCATTAGGATCATTATTACATATTAAGTTTTTAGCTAACTTACATATTGATGCAATGTATGCTTTGCCAATTGCGGGTGTAATCGGTGCTTTGGCAATGAAACAAGGTAAAAAACTACGGCGTTTTGCAGTTAGTGGTGTAAGTCATATGACTGATGTGGTTTTAATTTTAATTGGTGCTGGTGCTATTGGGGCAACAATTACCTCATCTACTTTACCAGCTGAATTAATTCACTTAGTAAAAGTATTACATGTTCCTGGTGTATTATTAGCACCATTATCTGGATTATTAATGAGTGCGGCAACAGCTTCAACATCAACTGGGGTTATTTTGGCAACTAAGTCATTCTCAAAAGCAATTCTTGGTTTTGGTGTGCCACCATTGGCAGCGGCTGCGATGGTTCATACTTCAGCAACAATTATTGACCAATTACCACAAGGAAATTATTTCCATGTCACAGCAAACGCAATGCACATGAATATTAAAGAACGGTCACGGGCAATGCTATATGAAACCTGTTCAGGTTTGGCTTCAACAATTGTGGCAACTGTTTTGTATGGATTCTTACATTTAGTATAATAAAAGGGAAAAGTAGAAAGGAGATTTTTAATAAAAATGAAATTTGTAATTGCTCCTGATTCTTTCAAAAACAGTTTGTCAGCTAAAGAAGTTGCAACTGCTATGAAGGAAGGTTTATCAAGAATTTTTCCACAAGCTGAATATACTTTAGTACCAATGGCCGATGGTGGTGAAGGAACAGTCCAATCATTAGTTGATGCAACAAATGGCCATTTGATTCATCGTAATGTTACTGGTCCTTTAGGAACACCAGTTGATGCTTATTATGGCATTTTAGGGGATGGCACTACTGCTGTTATTGAAATGGCTCAAGCTAGTGGTTTCCAATATGTTCCTGCTGAACAACGTAATCCATTAGTAACAACTACATATGGTACTGGTGAATTAATTTTAGATGCTTTGAATCATGATGTTAAAAAAATTATTCTTGGTATTGGTGGCAGTGCTACTAATGATGGTGGCGCTGGAATGGCCCAAGCAATTGGGGTACGTTTACTAGATGCTTCTGGTAACGAATTCCCTGGTGGCGGTGGCGCTTTAAATAATTTGGAACACATTGATATGAGTCATGTTGATCCACGGATTGCTCATACAGAAATTTTAGTAGCTTCTGATGTTGCTGTTCCATTAATCGGTCCTAATGGTGCTTCTGCTGTTTTTGGTCCTCAAAAAGGTGCTACACCTAAGATGGTTAAATTACTTGATGCTAACTTAAAACATTATGCTGAAGTTATTAAGCATGATCTTGGCAAAGAAGTAGCTGATATTCCTGGTTCTGGTGCTGCTGGTGGTTTAGGTGCAGGGTTAATGGCCTTTACTAATGCAAAAATGTCTAAAGGAATTGATTTAGTAGTTGAATTTAGTCATTTGAAGCAAAAAGTTGTTGGTGCTGATTTTATCTTTACTGGTGAAGGTAGTATTGATGAGCAAACACAATATGGTAAAACACCATATGGTGTTGCTTTAGCAACTAAACAAGTAGCACCAAATGCCCCTGTAATTGCTCTTGGTGGACGTATTGGACATGGAATTAGTAGTCTATACGGCAAAGACAGCATTGATGCAATTTTTTCTGTAGCAATTGATAACAAACCACTTGATGTAGCAATTAAAGATAGTAAGCAAGATATTGCACTTTCTACTGAAAATGTTGCGCGTTTAATTAAAGGAATTTATCAAGATAAAAGTATTGATTAAAAGATAAAAACATGGCATTATGCCATGGTTTTTTAATGAGCTGATTATTTAACACTTTTTATAAAATATGTGATGATATAGGTGTAATCGAAGAAAACGATTACAAAACGCTTACTCTGGAGAAAGCGCGGTGAAGGAGAGCACTAAATGCGCAATCAGTGCTAATCCTATCAAGAATTGTCATGTTTCTTGATAATTGTTGTGCTTCACATTAAGTTGTGAAGTAGTGACGAAGAATAATCAAGCTGGTTATTCTGTTTTAATAGTGTTAACCTCCTTAACTCTAAAGCTTTCTAAGAAAAAAAGAACGTCGCCGCGGCACGTTCTTTTTGTTTACTTTCTATATCCAATGCAGTAATACGATGATAATAAATAAAATTAAAATTAATACAATAATTTGTGGAATAGTTGTTTGCCAACGCATTAAATGTTGACGCCAGGTGATGATTAAAATACCGATAGTGATTACGGCAGCAACAATTGCCATAATTAATAATTCAACTTGTACTGTATCAAACATTTTTTATCCTTCACTTTTTATACTTCTAATTCAAAAAAAGGATTAATTTGCTTTTGCAAATTATGAATTTGAATCATATCAATTTGTGGAAATAAGCGATAAATAAATCCCGCAAAAGAATCACGATGATATTTATAATCCATGCGACCAATGCGGTGTGAATAACCATTATCTGCCGGTTGCTGCCAAACTTCTAAATTATATTCCATATTAGGTAATATCTTGATATAAGCACAATCATTAATTGCAATTAATTTATTACAACAAGTAGAAGTTAGTAGCATATTTTATTCCTCCAAATAAAGTTATCTTTATAATTGTATCAAAAAAATATTGAAATGATTGATGAAATAAATTTGAAAAAATATGGATATTCAACTCCTGATTTTTTGTAAGCAAGAATCTGTAAGAAAACTGCTAAAAAATACTAATTTTTTAGTAAAAAATTAGTAAACTTTATGTATACAATCATTGATATATAGGCGATTTAGCGTTTACATTTTTTGTTACATAAAAAAAGTTTAAAAAAACTTAAGTAAACGGTTGCAAACATAAAATAATGATTATATAATGCATTTGTAAGTTGAAAAGGAGGTTATGACAATGACATCACCAATACATGTTACTTCAGAAATTGGTAAATTAAAGACTGTCATGTTACACCGTCCTGGTAAAGAAGTTGAAAACTTCACACCAGATATGATGGAACGGTTGTTATTCGATGACATTCCATATTTACCAGTAGCACAAAAAGAACATGATTACTTCGCAGACACATTGCGTGACAATGGCGTAGAAGTACTCTATGTTGAAAAATTATTAGCAGAAGCTATTGATGCTGGCAAAGTCAAAGATAGTTTTGTTGAACAAGAATTAGCTGAATCAGGCTATGCAGCAGGTACAACTCATGACGCATTAAAGGAATACTTAATGAGCATGAGCACCCAAGATATGGTTAACAAGATTATCGAAGGGGTACGTAAGAACGAAATCGACTTCACACCTAAAGATTTAGTAAGTGTAGCCGAAGATAAGGATTATCCATTCTACATGGATCCAATGCCTAACGTATACTTCACACGTGACCCACAAGCTTCAATTGGCGATGGTTTAACAATTAACCATATGACATTTGCAGCTCGTACACGTGAATCATTATTCATGGATATGATTGTTAAGTATCATCCACGTTTTGCAAACAAAGGACTTCACGTATGGCGTGATCGTAACCACACAACTCGTATCGAAGGTGGGGACGAATTAGTACTTAGCGATCATGTAATGGCAATCGGTGTATCACAACGTACATCAGCAGATGCTATCCAAGATGTAGCACGGAGCTTGTTCAAGGACAGCAACTATGATACAATTATTGCTGTACACATCCCACATAACCATGCAATGATGCACTTGGATACTGTATTTACAATGATCAACAAGGATCAATTTACTGTTCACCCAGGAATCTTAGGTGAAGGCGGCAAGATTGATACTTGGACATTGCATCCAGCAGACAATGAAGAAGGATTCAGCATTGAATACAACCATGATTTACAAGCTGTATTAAAGAAGGAATTAGGCTTAAGCGAATTAGACTTAATCCCAACTGGTAATGGTGATCCAGTCATTGCTGGTCGTGAACAATGGAATGATGGTTCCAACACATTGGCAATCGCACCAGGCGTCGTAGTAACATACAACCGTAACTATGTTTCTAACGAAGCATTGCGTAAACACGGCTTGAAAGTTCTTGAAGTACTCTCAAGTGAATTATCACGTGGTCGTGGCGGCCCACGTTGCATGTCCTGCCCACTAGTACGTGAAGATCTTTAATTAGATCAGAAACTTCAAAATTTTAACAAGAGGTATAGCATAAATGGATAAAAACGGTTATGTATCACATTTCCAAGGCCGTAGCTTACTTGCTATGAAAGATTTCACAGCAGATGAAATCA
This sequence comes from uncultured Lactobacillaceae bacterium, assembly GCA_963926925.1. GTDB lineage: Bacteria > Bacillota > Bacilli > Lactobacillales > Lactobacillaceae > Paralactobacillus_A. Next base: position 10,789 of record CAWUZD010000042.1, on the reverse strand, counting down.
ACTACATGGTAAACTTCGGTGAACACTTGAAATACTTAAAGCATCATCACATTCCACATCACTACATGGAAGGTCAAAACATCGCATTGTTGTTTGAAAAGACATCAACACGTACACGTTCATCCTTCGTTGTAGCAGCACATGACTTAGGCGCAAGCGCAGAATTCATGAGCCCAGCAGATATGCAATTAGGTAACAAGGAATCAATCGAAGATACAGGTATCGTATTAGGCCACTTCTTCGATGGTATCGAATACCGTGGTTTCGCACAAAAGGATGTAGAAGACTTAGCAAAGCATGCTGGTGTACCAGTATGGAACGGCTTAAGTGATATGTGGCACCCAACACAAATGATCGCTGACTTCATGACAATCAAAGAAAAGTTTGGTCATTTGAAGGGCATTAACTTGACATATGTTGGCGATGGCCGTAACAACATGGCTAACAGCTTGTTAGTTGCAGGTTCAATCGTTGGTATCAATGTACGCTTATTATCACCTAAAGCATTATTCCCAGGTAAAGAAATTACCGACATGGCAGATGCTGCATGTGCTAAATCAGGCGCACATTACACAATCACTGACGACATCAATGAAGGTGTAAAAGGCACGAACGTTATCTACGGAGACGTTTGGGTATCAATGGGTGAATCAAACTGGGAAGAACGTGTTAACTTGTTGAAACCATATCAAATCAACATGGATATGATGAAAGCAACTGGCACACCAGATGACGAACTCATCTTCATGGACTGCTTACCAGCATTCCACGATACCAACACTAAATACGGTAAAGATATCTATGAAAAGTATGGCTTGAAGTGCATGGAAGTAACTGACGAAGTATTCCGCTCCAAGTATGCATGGCAATTCGTAGAAGCAGAAAACCGTATGCACTCAATCAAAGCTATCATGGCCGTAACAAACGGTAACTTATACATTCCAGACGAAATGTTTAAGTAATAGTTAAATAAGTGTAAACGAGAAGAAGGTATACATTGTATACCTTCTTTTTTTATGCAAAATATTTGTAAAATAAATTCTTTAAATTACTAATTTAATATAGAAGTAAGCGGTTAAATATGCTAAACTATAGAAGGTTAGTTTTTAAGTCAAGGACTTAATTAAACTAAATATTTCCAGAAAGGGACATATACAATGGGAAAGAAAATTGTAGTTGCTTTAGGCGGTAACGCAATCTTGACAGATGATCCATCTGCAGCTGCTCAAAAAGAAGCATTGCGTAAAACTGCTGAATTTTTAGTAAGCTTCGTTGAAAATGGTGATCAATTAGTTATCGCTCATGGTAATGGTCCACAAGTTGGTAACTTATTGTTACAACAAGAAGCAGGTTCAACACCAAAGAACCCAGCAATGCCATTAGACACAGCTGTTGCTATGACACAAGGTAGCATTGGTTACTGGTTAGAAAATGCTTTAGATGAAGCATTAGCAAAGCATGGAATCAATAAGGATGTTGCAACAATCGTAACACAAGTTGAAGTTGCTGCAGACGATCCAGCTTTCACAGATCCTTCAAAGCCAGTTGGCCCATTCTACACTAAAGAAGAAATGGAACAAAAACAAAGCGAACATCCAGACTTCAAGTATGTTGAAGATGCTGGTCGTGGCTATCGTCGCGTTGTTCCATCACCAAAGCCAACTGGTGTTAAAGAATACAAAGTTGTTAACGCTATGTTAGAAGCAGGTGTAATTCCTGTAGCATGTGGCGGCGGTGGTGTTCCAGTTGTTAAGGAAGGCGACCGTTTAGTAGGCCGTGAAGCCGTTATCGATAAAGACTCAGCTTCATCAAAATTAGCTGAATTAATCGATGCTGATATGTTAATTATTTTGACTGCTGTTGACAATGTATACGTACACTTCAACAAACCAGATCAAAAGAAATTGGAACATGTAACTGTTGCAGATTTGAAGCCATACATTGAAGCAGGCGAATTTGCAAAGGGTTCAATGTTACCAAAAGTACAAGCTGCTATTAACTTCGTTGAAAACAAACCAAGTGGTCAAGCAGTTATCACATCACTTGAAAACGTTGATAAGTTCTTAAGTGAAGGTGCAGGTACTATTATCACTAAAGACTAATATGTTTTTAGATAAGAACTGTTGTCAAAAGCAGTTCTTATATTTGTTTGAGTCATTATGACTCAAACATCGCTATTATTAATTCGTTTATATGTTTATATATAAAAATTTATTATAGAGGGGCGAAACAGCATGAGTGAAGAGAAATCTGCTGGAAAGTTAAACCTCCTTGAATTGACCGCCTTAGTTGTCGGCTCAATCATCGGTGGTGGGGTTTTCGACTTAATGCAAAACATGGCCGGAGTACCAGCCGGTGCCGGTGCTATCCTTATTGGATGGATTATCGCTGGTGTTGGTATGATTTTCTTGGCTTTGAGCTTCAAGAACTTGTCAATGAAACGTCAAGACCTTGATGCAGGTATTTATAGTTACGCTGAAGAAGGTTTTGGTAAGTACTGGGGCTTTAACTCCGCATGGGGTTACTGGGCATCTGCTTGGTTAGGTGACGTTGGTTACGCAACATTACTTATGAGTTCCGTAGGTTACTTCTTACCAGTATTTGGCAATGGTCAAAATATTTGGTCAATTATTGTAGCATCAATTATTTTATGGGGATGCCATTTCTTACTTTTACAAGGTGCAGAATCAGCATCATTCATTAATACAATTGTTACAATTGCTAAATTAGTTCCATTGTTCTTATTCATCGTTGTAATGATTGTTGCATTCAGATTGAATGTATTTACATCAGGATTCTGGATGACTCCAAGTGGTCATTTTGCATTCTCAGATGTTATGAATCAAGTTCGTGGTACAATGCTTGTAACTGTATGGGTATTTATCGGTGTTGAAGGTGCGGTTGTCTTCTCAGGTCGTGCAAAACGTCGTAAGGATATCGGTACTGCTACCATTTTAGGTATTGTTACTGTTATCTTGATTTACATGTTAGTAACATTGCTTTCATTAGGTGTTATGCGTCGTGCTCAAGTTGCTAACTTGTCACAACCAGCTATGGCTGCATTGTTAGAACATGTTGTAGGTAAATGGGGCGCTGTTGTTGTTAACTTAGGTTTAATCATCTCAGTTGCTGGTGCTTGGTTATCATGGACAATGTTTGCTGGCCAAGTTCCTTATGAAGCTGCTAAGACTGGTACATTCCCTAAGTTCTTTGCAAAAGAAAACAAACATCATGCACCAGTTACATCATTGATCATCACTAACGTAGCTACAGAAATCTTTATTTTAACATTCTTGGTAACATCATCTGCTTACCAATTGTTCTACACAATTTCTACAGCTGCTATCTTGATTCCTTACATGTTCTCAGCATTCTATCAATTGAAGTTCTCAGTACAAGAACCAGCTGGAACACCAGGACGTGCAGGTAACATCTTCATTGGTATCGTTGCAAGTATTTATACTGTATGGTTAGTATACGCTGCTGGCTACACTAACTTAATGTTATTAATGATCTTGTTCGGTGTTGGTGTACCTTTGTACATCTACTTACAAAAACATGATAACCATGCTAAGAAAGTATTTGGACCAGTTGAATTATGCTGGGCTATCTTCTTTGTAGTAATGGGTATCATCGCAATTGGATTATTAATCCTTGGCAAGATCAAGATTAGTGGTTCATAATCGTAAGATATTGTAAACTGCAATTATATAAGATAAGAGTGAATAGATTTATCTATTCACTCTTTTTTTTATGAAGTATGAGTTAATTGCGATACAATGAACATGAGAAAAGAAGGGAGTCATTATAATGGATGAAGCTAAAGAAAAAGCATTATCACATATTAGTGCGTTTGAAATTAGTGAAAAAATGATTGATATCGCTCAAAATAATCAATTAAATGCACCTTTGTTAGATGCTGGTCGTGGTAATCCTAACTGGATTAATACTAAAGGACGTTTAGCCCAAGCCCGGTTAATAGAATTTGGTGTTAATGAATCGCGGCGTACCATTAATAATGGTGATTTAGCTGGTTATATTGAACAAAAAGGCATTGCTGAACGTTTTTGCAAATTTTTAGATCCTGATGATAATGAAATCGATAAATTTTTAATGGATGTTTTTGAATATCTTAAAAATGACATGAAATTTAGCGATATGGATGAAGTAATTGCTGAATTTACTAATGGTGTAATTGGTAACACTTATCCAACTCCTAGTCGGGTTCTAAAATATACTGAAAAGATTATTAATAAGTATTTACAAGAAGTTTTATATGCTGGTGAACCTTTAGCTGATCAAACTGATCTCTTTTTAACTGAAGGAGGAACTGCAGCAATTGTTTATCTTTTCCATTCATTAAAAGAAAATCATTTGCTTAAACCAGGTGATAAAATTGCGATTAATACGCCAATTTTTACTCCTTACTTAGAGATTCCAATTTTGAATGATTATAAATTAGTTGAAATTGATTTAAGTTCTGAAGAATCACACAATTGGGAATTAGATAGTGAAGAACTATTAAAATTACAGGATCCTGATATCAAAGCTTTCTTCTTGGTAAATCCAAGTAATCCGGGTTCACGTGCTTTAACTGAACGTTCATTGGCATGTATTAAACGTGCTGTCGAAAAGAATCCTAATTTGATTATTATTACTGATGATGTTTATGGAACATTTGCTGAAGATTTCCAAAGTGTTTATAGTGTTGCTCCACATAATACATTATTGGTATATTCATTTTCTAAGCTTTTTGGCGTTACTGGCTGGCGTTTAGGTGCAATTGCTGCTAATAAAGACAATGTATTTGATAAAATAATTCGTGATTTACCAGCTGATGAACAACAAGAATTAACAAAACGTTATGGTGTTGTTCGGTTACATCCTAATCGGATGAAGTTTATTGATCGGATTGTTGCAGATAGTCGTTCGATTGGTTTATATCATACTTCAGGATTATCAACGCCACAACAAATTTTATCAGCCTTATTTGCTTTAACACATTTAATCTTGAAAGGTAAAACTGATAAATATATTGTAACGTCACAGCAAGTAGTTAATGCACGTTATGATGAATTATATGAAGCATTAAGTTTACCAATTGAGAAGAGTAAGTATAATACCAATTATTATGCAATGATTGATGTTTATCGTCTTGCTGAAACTAAGTATGATAAAGATTTTCGTAATTACTTAAAGGATAATTATTCACCACTTGATTTCTTAGTACGTTTAGCTGAGGAATATGGAATTGTCTTAATGTATGGTCGTGGCTTTGGTGCTAAGGATGATAATTTACGGGTATCTGAAGCCAACTTAGTTTTAGATGATTATCAAAAGATTGGTACTACAATTATTAAGTTGCTAGATGAATATCATCAAGAATATTTAGCATCACAACATTAATAATAGCGATAATAATAAAAAAGATAATTTTTCCATTTGGAAAAATTATCTTTTTTATTTTGCTAAATTCTTTATAATGAAAGATGTATAAAATTTTTACATAAAAGGACATTATAATGACAACAAATAAACCACTTCAAAAATGGAAGGCATTAACATTTCTTGCCTTATCAGTATCATTAATTGTTATTGATGGGACAATTGTTAATGTATCCTTACCAGTAATTATGAAAGATCTTCATTTTGGCTTTACTAATGCCGAATGGATTGTCACAATATATTCATTAATTTTTTCAGCTTTGTTAATTAGTACTGGGAAAATTGCTGATATTTTTGGTCGTAAACGGTTATTAATTATTGGTGTTATTACATTTATTATTGGTTCAATCATGGCTAGTTTAGCTAATGACCTTAAATTTATGTTAGTTGCTCGTTTTATCCAAGGTATTGGTGGAGCAATTACTTTACCAACGACGTTATCAACCGTTAATACTATTTTTAAAGGGCATGATCGGATTATTGCCTTTGCAGTATGGGGTTCAGTTATTTCTGGAATGGCTGCTATTGGACCATTATTAGGTGGTTTCTTTACAACTTACCTAACATGGCGTTGGGTCTTTTGGATTAATATTCCTATTGGCTTGATTATTATCATTGGTGCTGCATTCTTTATTCCTGAAACCTATGGTAAGAAACAACAAGGGATGTTTGACTTTGTTGGTTTAATCTTATCAATCATTACTTTTGGTAGTATTGTTTATGGATTAATTGAAGGCAAAGATTATGGTTGGTGGACACCTAAGGCTGGTGCCGTTACAATTGGCAAATTATCAATTATTCCTTATGCACTTGGTGTCGGTATTATCGCATTAATCGTTCTGCTTTTATGGGAATCATATTTAATTAAGAAACATAAGTCAGTTTTGATTGCTTTACCATTGTTCAAATTTAAGAGTTTTGCAGTTGGTAATTTGATTGCATGTATTGTTGCGATTGGTGAATTTGGTTTGCTTTTCTTATTACCATTGTATTTACAAAATGTTTTGTTCATGAGTGCAATGAAATCAGGCTTATTGCTTTCATTAATGGGTATCGGCGCATTCTTTGCTGGTGGGATGGCAACACCATTTGTTAAAAAGACTTCACCAGCAGTTGTTGTTACAACTGGTTTATTCTTAGAAGTTATTAGTTTGTTTGGTTTCTTCTTTACTATTAAACCTGCTTCAAGTGTTTGGTTGATTGCATTATGGTTACTTATTTATGGTTTAGGTTTAGGTTTTGCTTCTGCCCAATTGACATCAATTGTAATGTCAGAAGTACCTGATAATGAAGCTGGTCAAGGTTCATCAATTCAATCAACAGTACGGCAATTAGGTTCAGCACTAGGTGTTGCAATTATTGGTACTATTTTTGTAACCTTCTTATGGCATGATATTCCTGGAACATTAAAGGATACAGGTTTACCAACGACAGCAACAACTGGAATTGAAAAATCAGTTATTTCTTCAGCTGGTTCAACAATCACTGTCATTAAAGAAAGTCATATGCAAACTAATTTAAAGCAAACAATTACTACTAAGTTGAGTCATAGTTTCACACATAGTATTGTTAAAACAATGGGTGTGGCTGCAGCTATCTTATTAGTTAGTTTGCTATTAACCTTTATTTTGCCTAAATAAAGGCTTGTAAATGCTATCATAACTATGTTATTATACTAATAACATAAAATTATTAATAACGGGCGATGACGTTCGCCATTAAACGGTTTGTAAAGAATCTGATGACGTCTACTATTTCTAATTATTTAATTAGGGCTAGTAGGCGCATCAGATTTTTTTATTAATTAATAATTTTATGAAAAAAACAAAGAAGTGATAAATGAGGTAAAATTTTTCAACTCTAAGCTCACTAATGAATCATAGATCTAAACTACATTTAAGTTTGATGTTTCCTCAGCATCAAACTTTTTTTGTATAAAAAAAGCGTTAGTTTTGATAAACTAACGCTTTCATGTTTTTATTATAATTATTATTTTTTAATCTTAATTACTTTTTTATTAATTAAGAAAACAATTAATAATGCTAACCATGCAATTGCAGAAATAATGGCACTGAAGATTAAGAATGGGGTCCGGTAATAAAGTTTAATTACATGGTGACCTTTACTCATTGGAATAGCAATAAAAGTATTTAGTGCTTTTTTAATCTTAACAGGTTTACCATCAACAGTTGCATGCCATCCCTTGTTAAATGGAATAGTAGTCATCATTACTTGGTTTTGTTTAATGTTAATAGTACCAGTAATCTTAGTATTACTAAAGTGAGTTAAGTGAAGAGGGTTAGCTTGTAATGATTTCATAGCATGGCGATAGTCACTCATACTTAAGTAATACAAATTAAAGTTCTGTAACCAGACACTATTTTTATTAAGATTGATGACTAATGAATCATTGGCATTTAATGTATCTTGACCATCATATAATGCCATCACAACAGGATTATTAAAGGTACTATATTGTGAAACATTATTGCCATTGAAAGTAAAACTAAAGTTATCATTATTAAAGGCTGGTCCTAATGTTAAGTAATGAGGATCATTATTATTTTGATAAGGTACTGTTACACTAGCAGCATCGTTGTCATCAATTTTTACATATTTATTATTACCAACTGATCTTAAGTTGGAGATAACAACATGGAAATTAGGTGCTTGTTTAAATAATTTGGTCTTATTATTAGTTAAGCCTGCAATAATCCGATTTTGGTTTTGAATTGGTTGGTCAGCTTGTAAAGTAGTTTTTAAGATTTTATCACTGGCAGCAAATCCTAATGATAAAGCTTCAGGATTCTTATAAACAGTTATTAATGTTGATTGATCAACGTAATCATCTTTTAATAAATCAGGACGATAAGAAGATGTTGGTAAAATTGGATTACTTTGGTTGTTAGGCTGGACAAACATTGCTGGGACATTACGATTTTGGAAAATATATTTAATTCCTAGTAATGAATCAGTAACGAGTGTGCCATTAGTATAAGCGGTATAGTTATCACCCGCTGATTGTCCCATATTTATCATGAATTGAGAAACAAGGGGATTTAACATGGAATCGAATAAATCAGTCCCATAGTAGTCACATTGCATAGCATCGTCCCGACTCCGCATGAATGTTTTACCAATCCGGTAAAATTGATTTTGCTTAGGTTTAAATTGATTAACTTCGCTTTGTAAAGTTGTAACATAACGAGCAAAATCGCTTTGGTTAACATAACTAATCGGATTAAGACTAAGTGTCATGTTCACTGTCATTTCAAAGCACGTTAAAACTAGCATGCTTAAAATAATTAGCTTACGGTTTTTATTTAAGTAAGTTAATAAAATGATAAAGGCAATGCCAAAAATACTACTAATAATAATTTGATAATTATGTAAATAATCAAAGGTTTTAATGTTGATGTAGTTATAACTATATAAAAAGCCAAGAACAACAACTGTTAATAAGATTTGTAATTTTGATAATGCTTTGAAATTATTCAAACCACGAGCGGCAATGACTACTAACCAAAAACATACAACATATGAGAAACGATATGGATACCATACTGGAAATTGCATGCCATGCCAGAACAAGTCAAGGGGTGCAAAGCACATTGATAATGTTAGAAATGCACTTACACATAAAGTAGCAATTTTCTCTTTAAGAGCGATATTCTTACGTGTAAAGTAACATACTACCCCAATAATGACTAACATTCCTACAAAGATATTAGGTGTGCCTTTAGGCATTTGGTTGAAGTTGAAGCAACCAGTGATAAATTTTGAAATCATTTCTAATGGATTATATTCAAAACGCCACTTAACAGTTTGCGGATTATAATTCATTTTTGATTGTTTTAATTCCAAATAAGTTGGTAATAAAACAACTAATGATAAAACACCGGCTAACAATGATGATAAAACAAATTGTTTAATATTTTGCCATAAGGTTTTGGTATCTTGATAAGTACGAACTGCTGCCCAAATAAAGTACAAGACAGCAAAGATACATACCATGTATCCCATATAATAATCAATTAATAAAATAGCAGCTAAAGCGATGGGATAGACGTACCAACGTTGTTTTTTAACAAGGTATTCAATTCCTAAAGCAACAAATGGCAAAATGATCATGGCATCAAACCAAATCATGTTAAGCAAATTAGCAATGGCGAAACCATTTAAAGCGTAAATAACGCCTAATAAAGGAATCATATAACCCTTAGCCCATTTTGTCTTAGTTAAGAAATAGGCAAATGCAGCACCCATACAACCGACTTTCAAGAGGGTGATAATCATAATACCAATAGTAAGATATTTACCAGGAGTTAATAATAAAATTAAATTGAATGGACTAAAGATATAGCATGTCCATGTTCCATACATACTACTACCAAGTGCACTACTGAATGAATAGAAAAGTGTACTAAAGTGATGTAAAAAAGTATTGCGATACATTGCGAAAAAGTCAACGTACTCTTGGCCCATATCAACTGTTAATAATGAAGAATTACCAAATGGATACATTTTACGATACATAAAGTATCCTAGCATTAAGATAATTGGCAAAATAAATGCTAATAAAATTAAGAATTGCTTAGATTTAAACTTTTTTCTCAAAATAATTCACGCCTTATTAAAAATAACTATATCTTAATGTTACCATATTTATATAAGAATCTAATTACTATGTGAGGAAAGATAATGCGAAATGGTGAAAGAAAGATATTATCTTGGGTAACTAAACATATTGCGGTTGTCTGTTTAGTTATTATGTTATTTTTAACAATTTGGTTGTATATCAGTGTTGGACTGAAGTTGGACGTTACTGAAGTATCAGCCGACTTTAATTCATTTTTACAACCATGGTGGAATGAATTTGTTAGGAAGGGACATTTTCATGCATTAGCTCATCAAATTGGTAATTATAATATTGCTTATCAAACGTTATTAGCATGGCTAAGTACATGGCATCTTAATTGCCAAGGTGCTTTAAAAATTGTTGGTGGCATTACTAACTTTATTTTGGCCTTTTTAGTCGGTGGTTTTACATATCGTCTGAAGCAACATAAACATTGGTTTGATTTTGTGCTTCCATGTTTAGCAACTTTAATATTGCCAACGGTCTTTTTAAATAGTATGGTGTGGTTACAATGTGATGCTTTATATACTTTATTTATTGTTGGTGCATTATGGTGCTTTTATAGTGATCATTGGGCTTGGGGGATGTTTATTTATGGCATCTCTTTAGCCTGGAAATTACAAGCAATTATGTTGTTACCATTTATTATTATGATGTATTTGTTACAACGTAAGCATAGTATTGCTAACTTTTTGTTAATTTTAG
>CAWUZD010000041.1:0-13094 GCA_963926925.1 uncultured Lactobacillaceae bacterium | reverse complement strand
AAAAAGCGACTAGTTATTAACTAGTCGCTTTTTAAGTTATGTAATTAATGCATCATACCAATAATCATTCCAATCAAGTAAGGTACTAACCAAATGCACCATACAACGATACTGAACTTATGGAATTGTTTTAATTGTTTGGGCTTTTGTCTAATAATAACAACAGTGGCCCAGATAGCGTGGAAAAGCATTAACAAAATTGCTGCTAATCCAGAAATACCGTGAATCGCGAGTAAAACTGGATTTAATGTAAAGGTATGACTACGAGCGATTAATTCCATTAATGTTGTTCCGATGGTATCACAGATTAAACCACAGTAAAAAATAACGACATGCCAAATCTTTAAGATACCAGCATGATGTTCAGACCAAACGCCGATAGTATAGAAGATAAGGGCAAGAGTAATAATGATAATGGCTGCAATTAATTCAATACTCATAAAAAACTCCTTAAAATTAAAATAATAACAATCCTTATTTTAATTAATGTAATTCTTAATAACAATCAAAAAAAGGGCTTGGTAATTACCAAGCCCTTTTTTAATCATTAATATTATTAGTCATTTTCAACTTCAATTTTAACTACTGCAGATGTTTGGTATTTAGTACTGTTCATATCATCTAAAGCGAACCAGTCACAATTGCTGATCAAGTTCATTAAGTTGGTATGTGATTCACTATCAACTAATTCACTTACTTGACCATCAAACATGATGTTTTCGTCCAAATTACCATCTTGCTTAGTTGCTTTCCAAGCATAAAGGGTAGCTTCATCATGGAGTTCCAAAATTTCATTATTGGATAATTGTAATCTAACTTTCATCTTTATCCTCCTTTAAATCCTCTTAACAACTAAATTATAGCAATCTCATCATTAAACATAAAAGAATAAGCAATCTAATTTGTGAAAAGGTGATTTTTTTCACGAAAAAATGAAAAAAGTTGTTGCTTTTTATAAAATGACCATGTTATACTAGTAAGGTCTTAGAAATGCTGATTTAGCTCAGTTGGTAGAGCAACGCATTAGTAATGCGTAGGTCGATGGTTCGAGTCCATTAATCAGCACTTTATAACTTATTATTGTTCATCCGTATAAGCGCAAGTTTATACGGATTTTTTATATACAAAATTTTTAAAATATTGATAATAAGTAATAAATAAAAGGGTTTTGTAATAAAATAATGTTATTAAATTAAACCATTGAGTGAGGGTAGCCATGGTGAATAATAACAATGAAACGCGTGAACAGCGTTTGCATCCACGCCGGCATCGTTGGTTGTTAATTCTGTTAGCAATTATCATAGTCGGTTTTGTGGTTTTTGCCATTCGTTTTATTAATGCTGCTAAGAATGCGAGTGCATTAATGTATAAGGATGATGGCGCGCATGTTTCACAATTAATTGAAAAGAAAAAACCAATTTCAATCTTATTACTCGGGATTGATACGGGTGCTGATGGCCGGGTTGATCGTGGTAATTCGGATACGATGATTGTTTTAACCTTGAATCAGCAGACGGAAACCGCAACAATGACCAGTGTTCCGCGGGATACACTTGCACGGATTGCGGACGTTGTCCCAGAAAGCATGCAGAAGATTAATGCAGCTTATAATATTGGCAGTTCAAAAATGGCTAAGGCAACGGTTAGCAAGTTACTGAATGTGCCGATTAACTATTATGCAACTATGAATATGGGCGCCTTGGAAAAGATTGTTAATGATGTTGGAGGCATTACGGTTAATAGCCAGTTCACCATTCGTGGTGATAATGGTACGGGTAAGGTAATCGTTAAGAAAGGGAAAGATCACTTGAACGGTTACCAAACATTAGTATATGTCCGGATGCGGCATCAAGATCCAGAAGGCGACTATGGTCGGCAAAAACGGCAACGGCAAGTTATTGAAGCGCTAATTCCGAAGTTAGTCTCCTTTGAAGGGTTATTGCATTACCAAAAGATTATGGATTCAATTGCCAATGGGATGCAAACGGACCTGAACTTTAACGATATTGTCGGATTAGTAAGACATTACCGTTGCTGCCGGAAGAATGTTACTTCAACTCATATTCAAGGTAAAACTGCTTATATTAACGGTTCATCATATCAAATTGCCCCAACTGATGCGTTACAAAAGGCATCTAATGCGATGCGTAAACAATTAGGATTAGAAACCGAAACGTTGGATAATGCCGAAACCAGATTGAACGCCTTGAACTCCGTGTTCTTCGCTAATACTGATAGCATTTACTATAATACATACGGCTTTGATAATACGTATTATTAAAATAAAAGGCTCGTGAATTATTCACGAGCCTTTTTAGTTATTGTAAACCAGTTGTATTGGTCGTTTTACTTTTACTAGCAGTTACCGTATTAGCAGTTGCTGTATTAGTGTTCGTAGTTGTTGTGGTTGTATTAGTAGTTGTCGTATTATTTGTGTTTGTGGTGCTATTTACACTTGAACTAGTAGTTGTCTCATCACTAATAATATTTAATTGGGTTGGTTGGATGGTTTCAGTACCAATTTGATGATTATCATCCCTTGCAACCAATTTAACATTACTATCATAGTTAACTAATTCGAAAGTAATTACACCCTTAGCAGTTTTATCTTTTGCAATCGTGTTATTTTGTTGACTAGCTAATTGTTTATCTTGGTGAATAGTGACGCCAGTGCTTAATTTTTGGGTTTTATCATTAATTGTTTGGTAAGCACTTAAGAATTGGGTAATCATTGCTGGTCGCAATTTTTGATTACGATAATTAGTCATTTCATAAGTTAGTCGTAATAATGTTTTGTTATTAGTAGCAGCACTATGACGCACAATTACCATGTTAGTGATTTTAATTTGCACGTCATTGGTTTTGATAACATCATTATTAAAACTTGTATTAGTAGTTTGTGAAGAAGTAGCACTGCTACTATTAGTTGTACTACTGCTGGATGATGACAACACAACTACTTTGCCATGGGGTGGGTTAACGATACTACCATGACCGCAAGCGGCTAATGATAAACCTACCAAACCTGTGGCAGCAATGACTAAAATACCTTTATATTTCATCGACAAAAAACTTCTTTCTGGATTAATCCTTGAATTCAATACTAATAATATCTTTGGCCCGCACAATGGTTGTTTTCTTACCAATGAAGTTCATATCACCACGTGCCGCTGTCAAAGATACTTTTTTCCAACCATCATCTGCACAAATAGTGTGTTTGCGATGTTTACGGTCAGTAAAAATGACTTTTTGCAAATCATTAATTTTTAACTTAATCTTGCGATTATATGTTCTTACGATTGCTTTCATTTTATAAATCCTTATCTAAGTAATACATCATTAATTTTATAATAAAAATGCTTTTGAGCGGTAATTTTGTATAAAACATTTTTAATTATTGATTTTTATGTTTTTATATGCGCATTTCAAGTTGTTTTCTGCTATACTAAAAAAGTCTAAACAATGTAAAAAATTTAATAGGGGTGAAAGCTATGGCAATTTTGGTTGCAGGCGGTGCTGGTTACATCGGTTCACATATTGTTGACCGTTTAGTTGAATTAGGCCGTGATGTAGTTGTTATTGATAACTTATCAACAGGTCACCGCGACTCCATTAACCCAAAGGCACATTTCTATGAAGGCGACAATCGTGACGCTGCTTTCTTGGAAAGTGTATTTAGTAAAGAAAATATCGAAGGTGTTATCCACACAACAGCTTACTCATTAGTTGGTGAATCAATGGAAAAACCATTAAAGTACTTTGATAACAACTTGATCGGTATGGTTCGTTTATTGGAAGCTATGCATGATCATGATGTTAAGTACATCGTATTCTCATCATCAGCTGCTACATATGGTATTCCTAAGCATATTCCAATCAAGGAAACTGATCCTAAGAATCCAATTAACCCATATGGTGAAACTAAGTTAATGATGGAACATATGATGAAGTGGTGTGATGAAGCCTATGGTATGAAATGGGTAGCATTACGTTACTTCAACGCTGCTGGTGCTAAGAAGGATGGTTCAATTGGTGAAGACCACAATCCAGAAACACACTTGATTCCAATCATCTTACAAACCGCTTTAGGCGAACGGAAGATGTTACAAATCTACGGTGATGATTACAACACCCCAGATGGTACTAACATTCGTGACTACGTTCATGTTATGGACTTAGCCGATGCTCATATTGAAGCAATGGACTACTTAATGAATGGTCATGACAGTGAAGCATTCAACTTAGGTTCATCAACTGGCTTCTCTAATAAGCAAATGTTACAATCAGCACGTCACGTTACTGAAAAGGAAATTCCAGCTGAAATCGGTCCTCGTCGTCCCGGCGACCCAGACTCATTAGTAGCTGATAGTACTAATGCACGTGAAAAATTAGGTTGGAAGCCTAAGTACGACAATGTTGATGACATCATTGCAACAGCATGGACATGGACACAAAAGCATCCACATGGCTTTGATGATCAAAAAGACAAGAAACCAACTAATTATGATTATGAAAAATAATTAATAAGATAGTTAAAAAAACAGGTGGTAAAATTTTTACCACCTGTTTTTTGTTTTTATTAATCGTAATTTTTATTTAGTTGTTGGTGCAGCTGTTGCCTTAGCTTTATTTAATTCATCTTCACGATGCTTTTTATCAGTGAAGTAAATAATCAAGCTGACAATGATTTCAATTACACCAACGATCCAAGTTTCAAGTGTGAAACTAGTGAACATGTAAAGTGTCATTACTAAAGCGATAATAGGGATAATCTTACCACCTGGTAATGTCCATCCTGAAATCTTTTTGCCACTCTTCTTATCAGCAGTTTGGAACTTCATTGTTGCAAAAACAGTTGGAATGTATTGCATAACTGATACGAAAACAACACAGGATGCTAAGAATAAGTAGCTGTGGCTCAATGCTAATGCAATCCCAACAATTGATGTAATAATGATTGAAACCCAAGGGGCACCGTTCTTTAATGATTTACCAAAGAAATCAGGTAATAATTGGTGTTCAATTGCTAATGAAGATGCGGTAATTGGGGTACTAAATGATACTGAAATCGCAACCCCTAAAATTGAAACCGCCATACCAATAACAATGGCTAAATCACCGATAATACCAAATAAATGCTTGAAAGCAGTAGCTAATGGTGCAACACTGCCACTAATGCCTTTACCTAAGATACCAATTGCAACGGCTTGTACACCAGCGTAAACAATCGCAGATGCTAAGATAACACTAATTAACGCAATTGGTAAATTCTTCTTAGGATTGTTCATTTTAGCAGCGGCAATTGGTAATAATGAGAATCCGGTGAACATGTAGAACCCTGAACCAAATGCACTGTTAAAATCAGTGAACGTTACATGAATGGAATGACCAGCTTTAAAATTAGCAATGTGCATAAAGAACAAGCCAATGATAATAAAGCCAACCAAAACAAGTAACTTGATAATTGATGAGAAATTATCAACGAAACTAAAACTCTTAACACCACTCAAGTTAATAAGTGCCAAAATAATAATAATTACAATTGCACAAATACTATAAACGAGATCGTTGTTAAAGATTGGCATCATTGTCCCCAATGTTTCAATGAAAGCACATGTTTCAGTTGCTAATGTAATAACACCTAACATCCATGTAAAGAAACCAACTTCAAATCCCATAAAACGGCCAAATGCGGTGTAGGAATATAACCACGCCGCACCGTTTTGTGTGAAGCGACTTGCTAAGTCAGCATAACAAAGTGCTAATGATAATACCATAACAGCAGAGATAAATACCAAACCGATACTAATATTACCGACTTTGGCATAAACCTTACCAGGCATTAGGAAAATAGCTGAACCGACAATACCATTGATTCCTAAGAAGAATACTGACATAAAGCCTAACTTCTTTTGACTATTCGCCATAATGAATCACCCTAATCCTTTATATTTTTATTCCTTCTTTTTTCATAATAGTATAAAAATACTAAATATGTTATTAATAACGCTTAAAGGTTAGTGGTTACCCGAATGACGCGACCAATAACTTTGCCGGGCCAAGTACTGTTAAGTAGAATTGGTTGATGAGCATGATTATCAGCAGTGAGGATGATATTATTACCATCTTGGTAGAAACGTCGTACATATAACTGGTGATTCTTAGTATTGAGGATAACAACAACTTCATCATCAATGACGGAGGCTGTTTCCTTAACTAGTAACATGGCATTGACAGGGATGTTGGGAAGCATTGCATCATCTAACATTTTCGTGTAGAAAAATTTGCCCTCAGCTAGATCTTCAGCTAAGACACTTTCAAAATCATTGGCATTAGCCTTCGCGAGGGCAACATTATTTTCATCAATGGTTTGTAAAATAGGAAGGTGATAGGTTGCTTCCATAGCTGTGGCAGCTTCAATAGGTTGGTTAATATTTTTACTATAAATTAATTCGTCAAACGTGACACTAAAGTAATCAGCAATTAGCCGCACATAACTAATTTGGGGACTAACTTGACCTTGTTCCCAACGTGAAATCATACTTTTACTAATGCGTGTATGATAATGTTCATTTAGTTTTTTAGCTAGTGTTTCAATACTGTAGTGGTGATTGAGACGTAATGTTTTTAAATTAGTACCGAACATAATAAATACCTTCTATATATAAATAAAAACACCGCTTAGCGATGTTTTTATTTTATTATTTAACACTTGAAAAGTATACTTTGTGACTACGTGGAAATTCACGGTTAAATGATTGTTTGAGAATGTGCTTAGCTTTTTGAGCATCTGGTAAATCAATGGTTTCATTATGGTAACCAGATTCAACAATGTAAGCATCACCAGAATCATCAACATGCATTACTACTGAACGGTCTTTTTTCCAAGTATAAAAATTAAGTTCTTTAAATTGATGATTTTTTAAGTTAGCTAAAGCGGTGCGCTGCGCTTGCTTTAATTCAATTAATTTCATTAGCGGCTACTCAAGAAATGTTCTAATTCGTGAGTAAAATCAGCTTTAGTGATATTAGTTGTTACATAGCGCACAACAACGTCTTTATCATCAACTGTAAAGGCAACACGAATATTAGGAGTTTGTGGTAAGTTAACGCGACATTCGTAGCATTTGTGACCATCAACTTCAATCCGGGTTGCTAATTTTGTCTTGGAAAAATCAGTATCGATTTGGCGAGTTAATTGCCGTTCAATAAATTGTTTAATAGTTTTTTCTTGATGATGATAGGTTTTAAAAAATTTCTTGCAACCTTTTTCATCATAACTAAATTGATAAGTTGCCAAAAAACAAGACCTCACGATTCTTTAAGTAAATTAAAATTTAATTATAATTAAATTATACTGTCTTTACATATTGTACCATGGATAAAATGAAAGGGGATAGTTTCGTGTGGTTTAAACGTAAAGCTGAACGCAATGAAGATTATGATGTGGAAACACATGATTTTTCCCAAATTATCAAACAAGCTAGTAAGGATCGCCAAAGTTTTAAAAAGGTGCAACTGATGTTTGATAAGTTTAAGAAATCATATAATAATGATGAAAATAAGGATGCAAAGGATTAATAGCAATGCAAAAAACATGGCACTTAATGTTTGATCACTTGGCCTACCAGCCGGCTCAAATTGACGACTTAATGCATGCATTTATTAATGAGGGTCATTTTAATGGTTTCCCATTATATGCGGCACAAGTTAAGGCTAGTACTAATTCATTAATATATGCTGATATTACTTTTGATCAAACAGTTTCTGATCTTGATTTAAACCTGCAATCATTACAACGCATGGCCAAGTATATTTATGCTCGTTTAGTAATTCCACACGCTATGGATACACCACGTTATTATCAAATCATTGGCGCATCCTTGGACGAGTTGGGAATTGAAATGACTCGTTATCTTAATGGCAATAATGATGTTATTTTTTGGAGTCGTAATAATATTTTTTAAAATGGTCGAAAAACTTATTATTAGTAAGTTTATCCATAATTATAATGGGTACTTATTTTTTTTGCTCAGATTAAAGAGACACATTTCTTGATTATCAAGGAATGGGGTGAATATTATATCTATGTAAGGGAATTTTATTATAAAAAATAGGGGAGATGAGCAAAAGATGGATACTGATGGCAAAAAAAGCGCAAAGCAAGCGGTAAAGAGAAGCTATATTTCAACTTTTTCATTGGTTATGTTAAACGTTGTTGTTATTGCTGGCTTAGGTAATGACCCACAACAAGCATTCTATGGGTTATCATCAGTTACATTCTTCTTAATTGGTTTAATTGTATTCTTTATTCCAACTGCGTTAGTCTCAGCTGAACTAGCAAGTGGCTGGCCACAACGTGGTGGGATTTTCCGTTGGGTCGGTGAAGGTATTGGTAAGAGCTGGGCATTCTTGTGTTTGGTTATTTTGTGGTTTCAATCCACATTTAACTTAGGTGCTGGGATGCCAAACTTCGCTGCTACAATTATGTTCTTCACACCAGACTATAAAGGTGCGATGAAGTTTGTTAATAATCCACAACATGAATTGTTAATTATGTGTGTATTCTTAGCATTATTCTGGGGTGCAACATGGTTAGCAAGTCGTGGTACAAAAGCATTCTCAAACTTTAGTAAGTATGGGGTAGTAATTGGGACCTTCATTCCATTAGCTGTCATGGTTATTTTGACAATTGTTTGGTTATGTGAAGGTCATAAACCAGCTATTCCAATGCATGTTAAGAACTTGGTACCACAATGGAATGGGATTAGTACATTGGCCTTGGTAGCCGGCGTATTGTTCTCATATGCTGGGATTGATATGAACTCTGCTCATATCAAGGAATTAAAGCATCCTAACAAACAATACCCAATTTCAATTTTATTTGCTGGTATTGCTGCATTCCTTATCTTCGTTGTTGGTACATTAATTATTGCCATGGTTGTTCCTGCAAGTAAGCTTAATATCATCGATGGTTTGTATGTAACTTTTCATGAATTAGGTAGTGCTATCCATGCACCATGGTTATACATTATCTTCGTTTATGCTAACTTCATTACGATGTTGGCAATGTGGGTTACTAACTTAGCTGGTCCATCATTTATGTTAGGTGAAGCTGGTCAAAGTGGTTTGTTACCAAAATGGTTACAAAACTACAACAAGTACGGCATGCCATCAAAGATGATGTTCTTCCAAGCTATCTGTGTAACTATCATTGCATTCATGGTTAAATTGTTACCTAACGTTGAAGGGTTCTTCGTTATGATTACACAAACAGTTACAATTTTGTACTTATTGTACTATGTAATTATGTTCGTTGCTTTCATCAGATTACGTTACACTCAACCAGATCGGCCACGGTCATTTAAGATTCCTGGCGGCAAGTTCGGTGCTTGGTTAGTAACAATTGTTGGTATTGCTGCTAGTGTATTCGGGATTGCATTAGCATTCTACCCACCAGCACAAGTTAAGAAAGAAGTCGGTTCTAATACAGTCTATGTTGTTACTATTGCTATCTTAGTAGCTATTGTATTGATTGTTGGTTTTGGCTTATATGCATTAAGCAAACACCACAATGCAGTTCACAATAACGACTGGGTAAATCCTAACAACAAGTTTGCACCATTCACATGGGAAATTGAAAACTTTAAGAAACCTCAAAAGACAACTTCCAATGTGCCAACTTCTATCTTATCAAGTGGTCAAAATCCATTAGGGATGCCAATCAAGTATACGTATAAATCAGACATTCATGTCAATGTACCAAAGGACTATGAATTATACCCTGAAGCATACGCTGAAGAATTACGGAAGACTGGTACCATTAGTGGTGAACCAACTAAAGAAGAAATTAACGACGCTAAAGACGTTGACGATAATGATTAATCAATGATCATTAAATTAAAAGCTGTGATAGTAAGTTACTGTCACAGCTTTTTTGTATGTTTAGTAGTGTATAAAAATTTAAAAGCGTGGTAATTGATTCATTTAGTACTGATGTGATATAAGTAATAGTGTAGGGAGGATTTATAATTTGAAAGGGTGAGTATGATGAAAGTTCACTTTGGCATCGTCGAGTGTACCTACATTTTAATAAGCATATTTAAGAAATAGTCGCATAATTATGCAACAAACAGTTGATGTTTGCTGCTGGTTACTTGCGACTATTTTTTATATGTTGTGATTATTACTACTTAAGGAGGGAGTAGCAATGAGTGAAGAAGAATTAAATTTAAGTGCTGAATTAGATGATGACAATGCGGTTTGGGATAAACGGTTTAAGTGGAACGCATTTTTGGGAGCGGTTTCAGGAATTACTAATAATACCATGATGTCATACATGGATATTGTTGTTCCTGATGTTGTTAAAGGGATTAACATCTATAGTGCCATTAGTTCATTAATTGTGGCCGTATTATTAATTTATGTTCACAAGTTTGGTTACAAGAAGATCTTGCTATTATCACCAATCTTTACGATTCCAGCATTATTAATAACAGCATTTACTAATAATAATACGATTATTGCCATTTCATACGTTATTATTGTTGCTGGTGTTACTAGTTACGACTTCATGTATCCATTAATGTATACATCATACGTACCACGGAAACAACGTACGAAGATGATGTCTGCAGTTATGGTGGTTAACTTAATTGTACAAACCATTATGATTTTCTTCGGTGGGAAGATCGTTGTTGGTTTGTTCAGTATGTTCCAACACATTTCATACAGTAAAGCATCAGTATTATCAAGTGACTCTAATACGATGAGTGCCGCAATGTTACATAACTACACTAACGCTTACCGGTGCATCGTTGCTTTAGCAGCTGTATTTATGTGTATTGCATTCTTCGCAGCATTCTTATTAAGAGAAAAACCAACTGACTATACTGAAGAAGAATCAGAAGACAATAAGAAATTATTCGACTTCAAACCACTTGCTAACAAGTACGTTATTTGGTGGATTGTTTTCTTGGAATTAACACAAATCGGTCTTTTGTTAGTTGTTCCATACTTCCCAATTTACTTGAATGACTTCTTACACATTCAACGTGGGACAGTTTCAACAATCATCTCATTGCAAACCTTCGCAACAGCCCTTGGTTATCTTTTCGCACCATGGCTCGAAAAGAAGATGGGATCAGTTGTTTCTAACTCTGTAATTACCATGTTATGTATTCCAATGTTGTTATTAATGGCTAACGGTACTATCTTCGGTAGTTCAATCGTTATTGCTATTGGTATTATCTTCTTCTTACGGTCTGGCTTTGCCAACGCAACAATGCCAATTCAAAACTCATTCCAAATGATGTTAGTATCTAAAGACCTTCGGCCAGCCTTTAGTTCATTAATCACCATTGCGAACGCAGTCATTGGTATCTTAGTTGGTTTATTCACACAATACATCTTGTTAACACATAATTCAGGTTATGCGATTGCTTACTACATCACCGCTGGCTTCTACTTAGTAGCTTGCATCATGTTGTTAGTAGTCTTCACCAAGAAGTTCAACCGAGTTATGGAAGGCAAAAACGAAAAGAATATGAAAGCTAACATGGAAAAAGAAGAAAAAGTTGAAGAAGACATCGACTAATTAAATTAGCTAAGTATTAGATAATCAGAAAGAGAATGATTTAGTTATCATTCTCTTTTTTTGTTGGAAATATTATTGAAAGCTCTTTTATATTTTTAAATAAATGTGTTATAAATATATGTACATAAGAAATTGCTTATAAAATATAATTATGATTTGAAGTGGAGAAGTAGGGATGGATAGTTTAATAAATAATGAAGTAAGCATTGGCTTTGATATTGGAATTTCTTCAGTTGGCTGGAGTGTTTTAGATTGTAATAACGGTGATGTTTTAGAAACTGGAGTTTCAATATTTTCTGGTGCAGATGGTGCCCGTAATTTAAATCGTCGTAATGCTCGGCAAGCACGCCGCTTATTACGACGGCGGCAAACACGTATTAAAGATTTAAGAAAAGCATTGAAACAATATAATTTTATTGATGATGTTGATGAATCATTAAATATTAATAATCAATATGAATTACGTGTTAAAGGTTTAACAGCACAATTAACTGATAAAGAAATTGCTGCTATTTTGTTACAAATAGCCAAACATCGTGGTATTAGTTATGATCTTGGCGATTTAGATGATGAAGATGATGCTGGTACAGAATTTAAAAATAGTATTAATCGTAATCGTCATGAATTACGTACAAAAACACCAGGCCAAATTCAATATGAACGTCTTACTAAATATCATCAAGTACGTGGTAATTTAGAAATTAATATTGATGATAAGTCATTTTTATTAAGAAATATTTATCCTACAAAGGCTTATCTTGATGAAATTACTAAAATTTTAACTACGCAACAACAATTCAATACTAAAGTTACTGATGAATTTATTAATGAAGTTAAAAACATTATTAGTCGGAAACGTGACTATTTCAAAGGACCAGGTAGTGAAAAATCACGGACAAATTATGGTATTTATAAAACTGATGGCAGAACTTTAGATAATTTATTTGAAGAATTAATTGGTAAAGATAAGTTTTATCCAAATGAATATCGTGCAGCGGCTAATTCATATACTGCCCAATTGTTTAATTTATTAAATGATTTAAATAATTTAAGAATTACTTCAACAGAAGATGGTCATTTAACTAAACAACAAAAATTAACAATTATTGATACTTTAAAAAACTCAAAACGTTTATCAGGTGGGATGCTTAGTTTAATTGCTAAGGTAACTGGAACTAATAAAGATGAAATTCACGGTTATCGCACTGATGCTAAAGATAAACCTGATATTCATTCAATGGCAACATATCGTAGTATTCGCAATAAGTTATTAGAAAACGATATTGATATTAATGAATGGCCACATGAGTTATTGGATAAAATTGCTTTTACAATGACTTTGAATACTGAACCTGGTGAAATTAGAAAGCAATTACATAAAACAATAGCAGATTATCAAGAAATCACTGATGATGTAATTAATATTTTAGTAGATAATCATAAAGTATTTGATATCAAAACTAATAATAAATGGCATCGTTTCTCAATTAAGTTAATG
>CAWUZD010000040.1:0-2919 GCA_963926925.1 uncultured Lactobacillaceae bacterium | reverse complement strand
ACAACAAAAATAAAATAAAGGTTCTCCTTTAAAAGGAGAACCTTTATTTAGTTTTAATGATGCGTTGGGTTTGATCACTTTGCCGATGTGCAATTAAGCTTTTAGTTTGTTGTTTAAATTTTTGCCAGGTTTGTTCTTGTTGTGGACTATTATGTTTAGGATTACGATGTTTACTCATTTTAAAACTCCTTTTTAATTAATAATCTAAAAATTTGACACTAAGCGTTATCATATAAATATGATCTTTTAATAAGGAAGTAGTAATGATGATTAAAACGCTAGCTAAATCAATTCGTGAGAATAAATGGCCATCAATTTGGGCACCATTGTTAGTTGTTTTACAAGCAGTTGCAGGTACCATTGTACCGTTTTTTACTGGTAAATTAATTGATAATGGCATTATGGCACATAACATTAATTATATTATTAAAATGGGAATTATTTTAATATTAATTACTCTTTTTGCGATGTTTTGTGGTCTATTATCAAGTTGGTTAGCAGGCACTGCTGCAGCAGGTTTTGCGCGTAATTTACGTCAGGATTTATACTATCATATTCAAACCTTATCATTTGCGAATATTGATCAAATTTCAACCGCTGGCTTAATCACCCGGATTACTACGGATACGAATAACTTACAGAATGCTTATCAACGGTTAATGCGAATTGCCACTCGTGCGCCCATTGTCTTAATTTCTTCAGCAGTAATGGCTTTTGTAGTTAGTCCGCATTTAGCATTACTATTTGTAGTTATTTTACCAGTCTTAGGGATTGGTTTGTATTTTATTATTCGGAAAGCACAACCATATTTTCATATTGTTTTTAAGCGTTACGATCATCTTAACCAAGTTGTTCGTGAAGATTTACGGGGTATTCGGGTTGTTAAAACTTATGTGCGGCAACCCCAAGAAATTAATAAATTTAATCACGCCACGCAATCAATTTATGATGCCTTTACAAAAGCACAACGGACGATTGCTTTAAATACACCGTTAATGGAATTTATGATTAATCTTACTATTTTGTTGTTAATTTGGTTTGGTGCCAAATTAATTGTGGCACATGAATTAGAATTAGGACAATTAGTAAGTATGTTTTCATATGCTATTTCAATTCTTTCAAGTTTAATGATGCTTTCCATGATTTTTAGTCAATTGGCAATGGCACAAGCTTCAGCACACCGGGTTGTTAATGTCTTAAATATGCAATCAACGATTAGTTCACCACAACATCCCTTAATGACGGTTGCTAATGGTGATATTAAGTTTGATCATGTTAATTTCAGTTATCAAAATAGCGTGGACAAATTACAATTAAAGGATATTAACTTACATATTAAGAGTGGTCAAACCATTGGTATCATTGGCCCAACTGGTGCTGGTAAAACATCATTAGTGCAACTTATTCCGCGATTATATGATGTTACTACTGGTAGTGTTAGTGTTGCTAATCATAATGTAAAAGATTATGACCTCCATGTTTTGCGGAATAGTGTGGGGATGGTTTTACAACAGAATACGCTTTTTTCAGGAACTATTAAGGACAATTTAAAATGGGGTAACTTACAAGCAACGGATGCCCAAATTGTGAATGCATGTAAATTAGCTCATATTGATGATTTTGTTAATTCATTGCCTGATGGTTATGATACGGTAATTGATCAAAGTGGAACTAATGTTTCTGGTGGACAAATGCAACGGTTATGTATCGCACGAGCTTTATTAAACCAACCACGAATTTTAATTTTCGATGAAGCCACGAGTGCCGTTGATACTAATACTGATATTGCAATTCGCCAGTCATTGCATCAGGATTTACCAACTGTAACTAAAATTATTATTAGTCAACGGATTGCTTCAATTGCTGATGCTGATCAAATTATTGTGATGAATCATGGTGAAATTAATGGTATCGGGACACACCAATCATTATTAAAAGATAATGATATTTATCGCAATATTTACTTATCACAAACTAAACAAGAAGGTGATAATCATGCCAATAATGACTAAACCAATTAAACAACGTGGCAAATTACGAGATGAATTACCAACTTTAAAGCGTTTATTAAAAACAATCTTTAGTAATCACCGGGGAATGTTGGTAGTTTCATTTATTGCTATTTTATATCATTCATTTATTTTGATGGCAGAATCATTATTCTTACGTTACCTAGTTAATCGTTATATTGTGCCATTGATGCATATGCGGCATCCTAATTTTACTAATTTAGCAATTGTGTTAGTAATTATGGCAGTAATGTACTTATTGGATGTAATTGCAGTTGCTTTGTATACGCAATTAATGGTAATTGTTGCGCAAAAAACGCAGTTACAATTACGTGAACAAATGTTTGCTCATATGCAAAAGTTACCATTATCATTTTTTGATCAAAATGATTACGGCAATGTGATGAGTCGTTATACCAACGATGTCGATACTTTGATGCAAATGATTTCGCAAAGTTTGCCTGCATTGGTTGTTGCTGTAAGTGATATTATCTTTGTCTTAATTGGGATGATTACCATTAGTTGGGAATTAACGATTATTTCACTGCTAATCTTAAGTTTTAGTATTATTTATGTTCGTTTTTTGAGTAGTAAGAGTACGTATTACTTTAATCAACAACAGCAAAAACTTGGGCAAATTGATTCGTATGCGGAAGAAATGCTTAATGGGCAAAAGGTCGTTAAAGTCTTTTCTTATGAAGATACTGCTAAACGTCACTTTACTAAATATAATAATAATTTAGCTCATGTTTCTGGTCGTGCTAATGCATTATCAATGATGCTTTTTCCATTTATTGGTAATTTAGGAACAATTTTGTATGTTTTAATTGCGTTAATTGGTGGTTTTATGTTGATTAAGCATGTTACTTTTCTTAGTTTAGGTGGCATTGTTGCCTTTCTTGAATTAAGC
>CAWUZD010000039.1:0-5894 GCA_963926925.1 uncultured Lactobacillaceae bacterium | reverse complement strand
AACCGAAGGAAGTTATCATCTTGGAAGGCATTTTAGTCTTGTTTGATGAACGTCTTCGTAATTTAATGGATATTAAAGTGTTTGTTGATACTGATGATGACATTCGAATTATTCGGCGTATTCAACGTGATATGAAGGAACGGGGCCGGACATTACAAAGCGTTATTGACCAATACTTAGACACTGTTAAGCCAATGTATCATCAATTCATTGAACCAACAAAGCGTTATGCCGATATTATTGTTCCTGAAGGTGGCAAAAACCAAGTTGCGATTGACTTGTTAGCTACTAAGATTAAGGATATTTTAGTTCAAAGAAACAGTAGTAATGATGGCAATGGACAAAATGATTTGACAAAATAAGGCTTAATGGCTTATAAGTTATGATAAAAATATTTCTTACAAAGCAAAAGGAGTTTTGAGATTATGGCTGAAAAAACATATCCAATGACCGCAGAAGGTAAACAAAAACTTGAAGAAGAATTAGAGACTTTAAAGACTGTTCGTCGTCCAGAAGTAATTAACCGGATTAAGATTGCCCGTAGTTTTGGTGACTTATCTGAAAATTCAGAATATGAATCTGCTAAGGATGAACAAAGTGCTTTGGAAAGCCGGATTGCAACTATCACTAACATGTTACGTTATGCTGAAGTAATTGATGCTGATGCCGTTAGTGCTGATGAAGTTGCAGTTGGTAAAAAAGTAACTTTTGTTGATAACGAAGATGGCGATGAAGAAACATACCAAATTGTTGGTGCTGCTGAATCAGATCCATTTAATGGCAAGATTTCTAACGAATCACCAATTGCTAAAGCATTAATTGGTCGTCACATTGGGGATGAAGTAACAATTAATACTCCTGGTGGCGAAATGAACGTTAAAATTACTAAAGTTGAAAACTAATTCATTAATAATTTACTTAATTGAAAAGCTCGTTGGTAATTTACCAACGAGCTTTTTTTAAACGCCAAATAACAATCCCAATGATGGCGAGTAATGAAATCATCATTCCAATTAAGAAAAATGGTGGCCAATAAGTAAAACTAATTTGATGTTTACCAGCTGGTAGTTGCAAACCTAAAAAGGTGTTCATAAGTTTAATTGGTTTAGTAATTTTACCATCAACGCGGACATGCCAACCAGGAGCATAGGGGATGGTAGTCATTAACACCATATCTTTGGGTAAATTAATTTTGCCATGAATAACCGTATTACTAAACTCAGTAAGATGTAATTCATGTTGCTTTAATTGGTTAGTTAAAGATGTTAAAGCATTAGTATTAAGAAAGTATAAGTTACAGTTTTGCAACCACACACTATTTTTATTTAAAGTAATGTTTAATGTTTGTGGTACATGTTTCTGCTTAGCACATAAAGTAACTACAACGGTATTTTGAAAAGTTTCATATTGCGGAATTTTTTTACCGTTAATGGTTAACGAAACTACATTATCACTTAATGCTGGCCCTAAGGTTAAGTAATAAGGATTATTATTTTGGGGTGTGAATTGCACCGATAACCATCCTGGTCGGTTGCGTTTAATTTTGGCGTAATTATTGTTACCAGTATCGGTAACGTTATGCAGAGTGGTTTGAGTATTGTTAGCTGCTAGGAAGAGCAATTCGTTAAAGCGTGTAGTCATATTTTGACCAATGCTATTTTGGTTAATAATTGGCTCATTATTTAATAAAATTAATTGCTTAATATTACGACTGACTGCAAAACCAAGTGGAAGAGCATGCGGATTTTGGTAATTATTAATTAAAGCCGTTTGACTAACTAACCGGTCAAAGGCTAAGTCAGGTCGATAACCATTAGGTGGCAAAATCGGATCATTCACATTATTAGGATAACTGTTCATTAACGGAACATGACGTTGTTGCATGGTATATTTAATATCAAGTAAATCATCGGTGAATAAAGTACCATTACTATAAGTTATGAAGCCATCACCAGCGGCCTGACCAATATCACCCATAAATTGTGAAATTGGTGGTTCTAACATCGAGTTAAATTGGTCAGTCCCGTAATAATCAGCTTGCATGGCATCATTTTTAGTTCTTAAAAAAGTTTTCCCAAGGCGATAAAACTGTTTAGCAGATGGTTTTAGCGAGCTAACATCTTGCTTTAAAGCACAGGTATAACGAGCAAAGTCACTTTGGGGTACATAACTAATGCGATTAAGACTAATTACTGCATTGGTGGCCATGTCAGCGCTACATGCAATTAGGATGAAAACATTGATTAAATGTTTATTAATACTCCGTAACGCTAAGAAAGTCATAAATAAAATACTAAATAACATACTTATTAAAATTTGTTGTGCATTTAAAAAACTAAACTTTTTAAAATTACAGTATGCATAACCACCGATTGCTAGCATAACTGCTAAACTAATTAGTAATTGCCAAGTTGACAATTCGCTAAAGTGATTATTTAAACCACGGGCTGCAATAATAATTAGCCAAAAACAAGCAATGTATGAAAACCGGTAGGGATACCAAACGGGAAACTGCATCCCATGCCACAATAAATCTAAGGGTTGATAACACATTGATAAAAATAAAAAGGCACTAATTCCTAAAGTGGCCAATTTTTCACGCCAGAAGATGCTTTTTTGCGTAAAATAAACCACAATGCCAATAAGGACCAGTGAACCAACAAATAAATTGGGCGTGCCACTTGGCATTTGTTTAAAGTTAAAACAACCAGTTAAAAACTTAACAATCATTTTTAATGGTTGATATTCAAATTGCCATTGAATGGTACGTTGGGTATAAGTTCCCTTAGATTGGGTAAGTTGAAAGAAAGTGGGAAGTAATACAACGGCGGCAAGACTACCAGCAAGTAATGAACCACCAATGAAACGCTTAATAGCTTGCCACAGTTGCTTTTTTTTAGGTAAATAATAAACTAATGACCATCCAAAAAATAAGCATGCGAAAATGCAAATCATGTAGCCCATGTAGTAATTAGCAATCAGGATAAAGGTTAACCACGTCGTATAAAAAGCAAATTTTTGCTTTGTAAAAATCTGATTAATACCTAATGTTACTAACGGGAGGGCAATGAGAGCATCAAGCCACATGATGTTTAATAAATTAGCAATAACATAGCCATTTAATGCATAAGCAACACTAAAAGCGGGAATTAAATACCCCTTTTGCCAATGCATTTTGGTTAGAAAGTATGCACATGCGGCACCACTACAACCAATTTTTAATAACGTGATTAACATGATGCCTAATGATAGCCATTTACCAGGTGTTAATAATAAAATTAAATTAAACGGACTAAAAAGATAGTATGCCCATGTTCCATACATATCACCGCCTAAATCTTTTGCAAATGAGTAAAATAACGTGCTCCAGTGATGTAAGAGGGTATTGCGGTATAGGGCAAAGAAATCAACGTATTGTTGGCCGAGGTCAACAGTCAGGAGGGATGAATTGCCAAAAGGAAACATTCTTCTAATCATAAAGTAGATTAGCATAATGATAATTGGCAATATTAAACTAATCAAAATTAAACGGGTTGATTTTTTAATCCTTCGCAATTTGTTAAGCATAACTATCCTCCTGAATGAATCATTTTCATTATAACAAACGCTTTCACAATCTTAATAATGATTAAATGATTACAAAATTTATGACGATTTTATTGTATAATAAATAAAAATATTGTATTTTATTGAAGATAGTATTGGCGTATATTGATGTGTACGACAATTTTTTTGATATTATCTAGTTATTCTAATTATTAAAGAGGAATTATTTTGAAAGATTATAGTAAGTCAAAGGCTAAAAAGCGTGATAAATCACATATTCCATTTCGATTAAACTTAATCTTTTTTATTGTATTTATTTTATTTGCAGCCTTAATTGCACAATTAGCATATTTACAATTAATTTATGGATCTAAATTTGAATCATTGGTTAATTCAACAAATAAAACGGTTGTGTCAACCGCTGTACCACGGGGTGAAATTTTAGACTCCCAAGGTCGGGTATTAGCTGGTAACCAAGCTAGTAGTGCGGTTACTTATACCAAGGGGGCTAATGTCTTAACTTCTGAAGAAGTTAAAACAGCAGAACGGTTAAGTGATTTTATTTCTGTTGATGACAGTTCATTAACACCACGGGATGAAATTGACTATTATTTGGCTAATGAAAAGAATTTGAAAGCTGTTCAAGCTAAATTACCACATTCTGCTAAGTATAGTAGTGATAATCAACCATTATCATCTGAAACTATCTACAATAATACTGTTGCTTATATGATGAAGCATTTACCTAATTTAGATAGTCATCAAAAACAAGTAGCGATGATTTTTAGTTTGATGAATTCAGCCCAACGCATGGCGACAGTTTATATTAAAACTTCCGATGTTAGTGAAGAACAAATTGCGGAAATTAGTGAACATTTGACGGAAATGCCAGGGGTTAATATTGGTACTTATTGGAATCGTTCTTATCCAAATGGTGATTCAATGGAAAACCTTATTGGGACTGTTTCAACTGAAAAACAAGGCTTACCAGCTGATGAATTATCAACCTTATTAGCTGAAGGCTATTCACGGAATGACCGTGTTGGTACTAGTTATCTTGAAAAAGAATATGAACCCGCTTTACAAGGTACGAAGGGTGAAACCCAAGTTGATATTAGTAATAATAACCAAATTGTGAAAACTAAGACCTTATATAAGGGCCAAGCTGGTTCTAACTTACAATTAACTATTAATATGGATTATCAAAATAAGGTTCAAAGTAAATTGAAATCAATTTATGAACAAGTTTGTGGTCCATACTCACAAGGTGCTTATGCCGTTGCCATGAATCCAAATACTGGACAAATTTTGGCAATGGCTGGTGTATCTAAGGATAGCGATGGTAAAGTAGTTGCTAACCCATTAGGTGCGATTAACCAAACCTTCACAATGGGATCTGTTGTTAAGGGTGCCATGGTAATGGGTGCGTTAATGGATCATGTTATTACACCAACAAATAACACGCAATCTGATGATCCAATTTACTTACCATCAACACCAGTTAAGAAATCCGTTTATCCAATTGGAACATTTAGTTCTTTAAATGCGGTTACTGCTTTGGAAGTATCTTCTAACATTTATATGATGCGGTTAGCATTAAAAGAAGCTCATGCTGATTATGTACCTCATAAGTACATTTCAATGGATCCTGATATTTTTGAAAAATTGCGGGGTTACTTCAGTGACTTCGGCTTAGGACCAAAGACTGGCATTGATTTACCAGGTGAAGTTAGTGCTTACTTAGGACCAACCCATACCTCAAGTGGTGCGTTAGCAACTGGTTCTGCACTTGACTTATCATATGGTAACTTTGATGCTTATACTGTCATTCAATTGGCACAATACATTTCAACAATTGCGAATAATGGACGGCGGATGCGGCCATACATTGTTAATGCGATTGAAAAAGCTAACCCTAACGGCAGCAACACAGTAGTACAAAGTGTTACTCAACCTGAAGTTGAAAGTACGGTAACTGCACCACAAAGTTACTTTGACCTTGTTAAGAAAGGAATGTGGGAAGTAGTTCATGGTACTAATGCCTGGACAACTGCTAAACCATTAGCATCAATTAACCCAGGGATGGCTGCTAAAACTGGTACAGCGCAATCATTTACTCATACTGATCCAAACAATCCAAACAGTAAATTGGTTGAAACAACTACTGAAAGTTTAGTTGGTTTTGCACCAGCTAATGATCCACAAATTGCGATTGCGTTAGTATTTCCAAACTTGAATACTAGCAAGAGTACTTGCAACTTGGAAATGGCTGAAGAAATGATTAAAGACTACTATTCAATGCATAATATTGGTAGTAACAATAACAACAATAGTAGCAGTAGCAGCAG
>CAWUZD010000038.1:0-4952 GCA_963926925.1 uncultured Lactobacillaceae bacterium | reverse complement strand
ACGTTTGCCCTTGCTGAACTTGAATATAATGACGGTAATTACACCGCTGCTATTGCCTTATATCAATCATTGTTAGCGGATGATGTTAAGGAAATGTCTGGCGTTAACATTAAGTTGCGGTTAGCATCTGCGGAAACATTGCATGGTGATTTTGAAGCCGCTTATGCTGATTTTAAAGATATTCCGCATCCCCAATTTAGCAATGATGAATTATTCCAACTCGGCATGGTTGATGTGCAATTACATGAATATCAACAAGCCGTAACCGTGTTAACTGAATTACAACAACGTGATGAACAATACACGTCATTGTATCCTGTTTTAGCTGAAGCCCAAGAAAAACTTGGGCAATTACATGAAGCCCTCCAAACTGTTCAAATTGGCTTGGGGATGGACGAATTTAATGAACGGTTAAATAAACGTGGTAGTGAAATTGCTATTAAGTTGGGTGATTTTAAGTTAGGTGAAGAATACTTACAAGCGGCATTAAAGATTAATCCTGATAATATGAATACGATTGTAGCCTTAAGTAACTTGTTAATTGATCAAAAACGCTATGATGAAAACATTGATTTATTAAGACCAGTTTTAAAAGATCATCAAGATGTTGATCCCCAAATTTATTGGAACTTAGGACGTTCATACTTAGCCAAAGACGAAGTTGTTCCTGCTAATGATGCGTATATGCAGGCCTATGATGCTTTCCATCAACAACCAAGTTTCTTACGAGATTTGATTACATTATTCCAAATGAGTGGGGAAAAGCAGCAATTAATTTCAGCTTTAAAGCGGTATTTGAAGTTACAACCCGATGATATGGATATGCAAGATTTGTTAGATTCATATTTAAATGCAAATGATTAATCCTTAACGCCATTGTCTAATTTGCATTAAGATAGAAGATAGTAAGTACTTGTGATGTTATGAAAATAAAAGGAGTTACGCATAAATGATTATTACTTTAAAAAAAGATGCTGATCCACAAGTTTTAAATAGTATTAGAAAATTATTAAGTGAAAAACACTTACATGGTTTTCAAGCGGGGCAAAAATTAGCGGTTGTTAATCAAAAGACAATTGATTTTGATGAAGAACAACGCAATGCGATTGAAGAAACTATTAGTAATGAACCTAGTTATGTCGCTGTTAGTCGGGCATTTCATCCCCAAGATACCGTAATTAAGCTACCACATAGTAGTATTGGCGGTGATAGTTTTACCATTATTGCAGGGGCTGATGCGATTAAGTCAAACGGGCAAATTCACCGCACAGCGATTATGGTTCATCAAGGGGATGCTGCTATTTTAACTGGTAATGCCTTTCCACAACAAATGAATGCTTACGAAGACGAAGATAAAAATACCGGTGAAAGTGGCTTACAATACTTACGGGCTGCAGCTGATGCTAATGAATTAGACGTCATGAGTGAAGCAGATAGTGTTGATCATGTTGACATGGTTGCGCGTTATGCTGACATCGTTAAAATTGGAGCACATAACATGCGTAATTATGAATTAATTCGCGCTGCTGTTAAGACTAATAAGGTAATTGCCTTAACCCGTGCCCAAGATGCCACGATTGATGAATGGTTGAATGTTGCCGAATATATCGCTGAATTAGGTAATATGCGGACAATCTTAGTTGATGAAGGAATTCGTACTTTTGATCATGATCATACTAAGAAGACAATGTCATTAGATGCGGTTCCTGCTTTGAAGAAATTAACCCATTATCCAGTTATCACTGCCCCAAGTGCTGGTACTGGTGATCATAGCTTAATTAGTGCAATCACCCGGGCTTCATTTGTTAGTGGTGCGAATGGGGTAATTATTGATGTTAGCGATGACAGTGATGACAAAGTTGCCATTACATCACAAGAATTCTTGACATTAAGTCAACAAATTAAGACATTAACGTCTTCAATGCCACTTTGGCAAGATGAACATTAATTTAAATAATAAAATCATAAAGGCTTGTTTGCGTACAAGCCTTTTATTTTTGTGTCTTTTGTAGGCTTTTTTGCTAAAATAAACAGTGAGTATATGAACGTAGTAAAGAGGATTTTTTATGAAAATAACTAATTTAGCGCCTGAATTTGTAAAGGCGATGCCGATTTTACAAAAAATTGAAGATGCTGGTTATGAAGCATATTTTGTTGGTGGCAGTGTTCGGGATACGTTATTACACTTGCCAATTCATGATGTTGATATTGCCAGCAGTGCTTATCCAGCTGAAATCAAAGCAATTTTTCCCCATACCATTGATACCGGTATTCAGCACGGGACGGTAACGGTAATGCAGGATAAGGAAGGTTATGAAATTACTACTTTCCGGACAGAATCAGGTTATCAAGACTTTCGGCGTCCTGATAAGGTTACCTTTGTGCGTTCTTTAGCTGAAGATTTACAACGGCGTGATTTTACAATTAACGCCTTAGCAATGCGCCATAATGGTGAAATTATTGACTTATTCAATGGCTTACAAGACTTGGATAACAAGTTAATTCGGGCTGTCGGTGATCCAAATGAACGTTTCCATGAAGATGCTTTGCGGATGATGCGCGCTGTTCGTTTTGAAGCAAAACTTGGTTTTCGCATTGAAAGTAATACCCAAGCCGCTTTAGCACGGCATCATCAATTATTATCAAAAATTGCGGTGGAACGGATTCATGTTGAATTTGTCAAAATGATGATGGGAAAGTGGCGTAATAATGGCTTACGGTCATTCTTAGATGCTAAGTTATATGAAAATTGTCCTGGTTTTGCTGAACATGGTGAAGATTTAGCTGCCATCTTGGATGTTGACACGATGCAACTTCCCGATGAAGCAACCGTTTGGACTTTGGTAGCGATGGCTTGTCATCTTAATGTTAGCCAAACGCGGCAATTATTGCGGCAATGGAAATCATCAAATGAATTGATTGATGTTGTTGCAGCAGCAGTTAACTTATTAACAGTATGGCAACAAGCAACACCGTGGGATTATTACCAAGCTGGCTTATTAGCGGTTAATGCTGCGATTAATGTTGCAAAGTTATACCAACCAGACTTAGATGCACAACATTACTTACAACAATATCAAGATTTACCAATGCATAAGCGCAGTGAAATGGCGGTTAGCGGTGGCGATTTAATTAAACAATTAGGCCTTAAACCTGGTCCCCAAGTTGGCAAATTAGTGAACGAAGTGGAAAAACGGGTTGTTAATGGTCAAGTTGCGAATGATACGCAAGCCATTTTGAACGATGTACAACAAAATTTATTAAATTAGGATAAAGTAATGGAAATTTTAACGATTAGTGATTTAACAAAAACTTATGGTGCCAAAACGTTGTTTAAAGATGTTTCATTCTTAATTCATCGTGGTGACCGTATTGGTTTAATTGGTCCCAATGGCACTGGCAAAACTAATTTATTAAATGCGATTGCGGGTAAAACACCCGTTGATAGTGGTAGTGTCACCAAATCACCCAAAAATTACCGCATTAGTTACTTAATGCAGTTACCACAATTTGATTCGCAATTAAGTATTATTGACGCTGTTTTTCAAGGTGATAACCCGATGTTTAAGGTTATTAAAGCCTATGAACAAGCGTTAGCTGATTATACACAACATCCCGATGATCCCAAGATTACGGCTCGTTATACGAAGTTAAGTGATCAAATGACGCAAGCTGATGCCTGGAATGCTGAAACAGATGTCAAAACGATTTTGACAAAGTTGCATCTTAGTGATTGGCATAAGCCTGTTGGTCAGTTATCTGGTGGTCAACAAAAGCGGGTGGGTTTAGCCCAAGCCTTATTAACCCCAGCTGACTTATTGATGCTTGATGAACCAACGAACCACTTGGACTTTGATTCAATTGCCTGGTTAGAAGATTACTTGAGTAAGTATCAAGGCGCAATTCTTGTGGTAACGCACGATCGTTATTTCCTTGATCAAGTTGCTAATCAGATTTTTGAATTAGATCATGGCCATTTGCACACTTATCCTGGTAATTATGAAAAGTATGTTGAACAACGCGCTGCTCGAATTGAAACTGAACAAGCGATTGTTCATAAGCAACAACGTTTGTATCAACAAGAATTAGAGTGGATGCGTAAGACCTTGAAAGGTCATAAAGGGCGGAAACCACAAGGACGTAAAAACCAGTTTCATGAATTAGAAAATAACTTAAAACAAGTTCCCCAAGCAGCAACTGAACTTGACCTCAATATTGATCAACAACGGCTGGGCAAAAAGGTTATTGAATTAAAACACGTTAACTTATCATTTGGTAAACAAGCGATTTTACGTGATTTTAGTTGGTTAATTCAAGCAGGAAGACGTTATGGGATTACTGGTTTGAATGGTGCTGGTAAGACTACGTTGTTAAACGTTATTGCGCAACAACAACCAGTTGATAGTGGTGAAGTGATTATTGGTACTACCGTTAAACTAGGTTATTATACCCAGATGAATGAAGAAGATATGGATCCAGATAAACGGTTAATCAAGTATATTCAAGAAGCCGGCCATGAAGTCATCGCTAAAAATGGTGAACACATTAGTGCGACCCAGTTACTTGAACAGTTTGAATTTCCACGTAATACCCATGGTACCCATATTGGTCAATTATCCGGTGGTGAAAAACGGCGCTTGTATCTTTTGAAGATTTTGATGCAACAACCAAATGTTTTGTTACTAGACGAACCAACTAATGATTTGGACATTGGCACATTAACCATCTTAGAAAACTACTTGCGGAACTTTAATGGAACCGTGATTACTGTTTCCCACGATCGTTACTTCTTAAATAAAGTAGCTCAACAATTACTAATTTTTGATGGCAATGCCCAAATTGAACGTTACACTGGTATTTTTACCGACTACTTGCAAAATCAGCAAAAGTTAGCCAATGATGACCATCACGTTACTAAAGCGGCTAAACCAACTACTAAGACGACTAAAGCT
>CAWUZD010000037.1:0-2520 GCA_963926925.1 uncultured Lactobacillaceae bacterium | reverse complement strand
ATTGGTACCTACTACTATTTTGGCACAGCAACATTGTGATACAATGTTGACACGTTTTAGTGGCTTTCCAGTTAATATTGGCATTTTGTCACGGTTTAGAACTACAAAGCAAATTAAAGAAACGCTGGCGGGCTTAAAAGATGGTTCGGTTGATATTGTGGTTGGTACCCACCGGTTATTATCAAAGGATGTCCACTTTAAAGACTTAGGATTATTAATTGTTGATGAAGAACAACGCTTTGGTGTTAAACATAAGGAAAAGTTAAAGCAATTGAAAGCGAATATTGATGTTTTAACTTTAACAGCTACACCAATTCCTCGGACTTTGCATATGTCAATGTTAGGAGTACGTGATTTGTCAGTTATTGAAACACCACCAACTAACCGTTATCCTATTCAAACATATGTAATGGAACAAAATGATGAAGCTATCCGTGAGGCAATTAACCGTGAACTCGAACGGCATGGTCAGGTCTTTTACTTGCATAACCGCATTGATGATATCGAAAGTGTTGTTAGTCGTTTGCAAGAATTAGTTCCCAATGCACGAATTACTTATGTGCATGGGCGCATGAGTGAAAATCAACTTGAAAATGTGATTTACGCATTTTTAAATGATGAATATGATGTTTTGGTAACTACAACAATTATTGAAACTGGGGTTGATATGCCTAATGTTAATACCTTAATTGTTGAAAATGCTGATCATTATGGTTTATCACAACTTTATCAATTGCGAGGACGGATTGGTCGTTCTAGTCGCGTTGCTTATGCGTATTTAACATATCCAGCTAATAAAGTTTTAACTGAAGTTAGTGAACAACGGTTACAAGCAATTCGTGACTTTACGGAATTAGGAGCTGGTTTTAAAATTGCGATGCGTGATTTATCAATTCGTGGGGCTGGTAACCTCTTAGGCAAACAGCAACATGGCTTTATTGATTCCGTTGGTTATGATTTGTATTCACAAATGTTAGCTGATGCGATTGCACGTAAGCGTGGTAAAAAACAAGTTCAAAAGACTAATTCTGAAATGGATATTCGCATTGAAGCTTACTTACCAAGCGATTATATTAGTGATAATCAACAAAAAATTGAAATGTATAAGCGGATTCGGACAATTGCTTCTGATGATGATTATTGGCAAATTCAAAGTGATTTAATTGACCGTTTTGGTGAATATCCTGATGCTGTTAAAAACTTGTTGATGATTAGTAGAATTAAGATGTTAGCTGACTTGGCGTTAATTGATAGTGTTAAGCAACGGGATGATTACATTGTCATTAATATGTCACGGCGTGGTTCACAATTATTGTCAGGATCTAATATCTTTGATGCATTGGCAGCAACGAAATTATCAGCTACAGTTAAAACTATTAACGATGCTTTTCAAATTAAGTTAGTTATTCAACCACACATGACAACTGATCAATGGATGAATGAAATTATTGCTTTGGTAACAGCATTGTTAAAATTAGTTCAAAAACATATTACAAATAATTAAAAATAAAATACTAATGATATTATTAAATTGATATATTAGAGGTAGAATAATGCGTTTGGATAAATTTTTAAAAGTATCAAGAATTATTAAGCGGCGTTCTGTGGCTAAGACAATTGCTGACAAACAACGTATTTCAATTAATGCTCGCATTGCAAAATCATCAAGTAATGTTAACGTTGGTGACACTATTAAAATTGTTTTTGGTAATAAAACATTAACAGTACGGGTTTTGCAATTACTTGATACTACTAAAAAAGCTGAAGCAGAAAATATGTATGAAGTGCTCAGCGAAGAATACCAAGAAAACTTTGATTAATATCGAAGAGGTGAATACTAATGAAGCAAAGTAACAACAATGTTCGTTCACTTAATAATGCTTATGTTCGTAAGCAAGCATATCATCACCAACAACAAGAACGAGTCGATTATGTTCAAAAAGTACATAAGCGCCGGTTGGTGATTTTAGGCATTGTGTTACTTGTGATGTTAGTATTTTTTGGTTTTCAATTTTTAAAAATTCATCATAATATTGCTGCTTCACAAGTATTAATTCAACAAAATAAAACTAGTTTGAATAAGGCTGAAGCACAAAATCAATCATTAAACTTAGAGATTAAACAATTAAAAGATCCAATATATGTTCAAAAATATATTCGGAGTAAGTATTTTTACTCAAAGGATAATGAAACGATTTATAATTTACCATCAAGCAATGCAAGTGATGTTTTAAGTCAACAAAATAAAAAATAATTTTTAAACTAAATGCCGTAATAACCTTGTAGGGACAAGATTATTACGGTATTTTTTTAATTGTAATAACTAATCAATGATATAATAATTATATGTTTGTTAAGGAGGACTAATTTTTTATGTCAATTGAAGTTGGCAGCAAAGTAACCGGCAAAGTGACCGGCATTACTAACTTTGGTGCGTTTGTAGATATAGGAGAAGGTAAAACAGGGCTAGTTCATATTAGTGAAGTATCAAATGAATATGTTAAGGATATTCATGATGTT
>CAWUZD010000036.1:0-33608 GCA_963926925.1 uncultured Lactobacillaceae bacterium | reverse complement strand
GGTGATAATCAACTGAACTTAATTCCGCAAGGGTAATATTAGTCCGCAATGGTGGTAACCATGGTTGTGGTAATGGTTGGGCACCACTTTGCACAAATAATTGGTTAATTGCTTTCACAATAGCGGCTAATTGGGTTGGTGCTTCTGTAACCCGATGGTTATAATCAATCCCACTTAAATCCTTGGTAACCCGATGGACCTGGCCAAGCCGGTCAATTCGGTTAATAATCAAGTCTGTTTGTTGTTCACCTTCATCAGGACGATATTCAGCACCACTATAAGCACTTTGGAATAATTCGTAAATTTCATTATTACCAACTTGTAAATAGGCCCGTCCTGGTTGGGTAATCATTGCCGCATCAACTGTCTTCAATACTTCCTTAGAATCTTCCTTTTCGGCTACTTTTAACGCAATCTTAAAGTTAGAGTTTGACCAGATTTGGTCATCAACAACCCCCGCTGGTTTTTGCGTTGCCAAAATCAAGTGAATCCCTAAGGAACGCCCAATCCGGGCGGTTGAAATTAATTTATCCATAAATTCTGGTTGTTCCGCCTTTAATTCCGCAAATTCATCTGAAATCATGAATAAGTGTGGCATTGGTGCTGTAACCTTACCTTCTTTATAAAGCTTTTGGTACTGGTCAATATGGTTAACGTGGTTTTCCGCAAATAACCGTTGCCGCTTATCAAGTTCAGCTTGAATTGATTCTAAGGCACGCATACTTTGCACCTTATCTAAGTTAGTAATTACCCCGAGTAAGTGTGGTAACTTGGCGAATAAGTTAGCCATACCACCACCTTTATAGTCAATTAATAAGAAGGCAACATCATAAGGATGGAAGTTAACTGCCAAACTTAGAATGTAACTTTGAATTAATTCTGATTTTCCGGAACCAGTTGTGCCGGCAATTAACCCGTGTGGGCCATGGGCCTTTTCATGCAAATCAAGTTCCACCACTTCATCAGGACCACTAACACCCAATGGTACGGCTAAGGTTTTCCGTGGTGAATTTTGCTGCCACCGTTGCATAATCTTTAATTGGTCAATCGTCTTAACATGATACATTTGTAAAAAGGTAATTTTATCAGGTAAGCTACTCTTTAAGGTTTGTAAATGGTCTAACCCAGCTAATGAACGTGGTAAAATCACTTTTTCAGTAGCCGTTAAATGATCTAACGTGAAGCGTTTATTGATTAACTTGCCTTGCGCCATGATTAATTCGCCAATATGCTTGTCACGAATATCAATAACTGTCTTAATATTTTCAGGCAAATTAGTCATCACGTCTTTAACGTACACTAAACTAACCCCTAATTTTTGTGGTTGATCACTTAATAATTCCATAATGGCATGATCAATAATGAGGCTTTCATCAGTCACTACCAAAACATAATGTGGGGTAAAGTGTGGCGTTTTATGCTTATCAGTTTGGGCATTAACTGTTAGTTGCCGTTCCTTTAATTCATGATTTAAGGCGTTTAAAATTTGGTCACGACTCTTTTGATTGTAGATAAAGTTGCGCATTTGACTATTAGGCATCGTAAAGTGTGGTAACCACCGTAACCATGCCCATTGTTGGTATTCATCTTCAGGAAAGACCGCAATAAAACGCACATCATGATAACTTTGGAAAAACGCAATTTGGCATAACATCATTTGTAATTGTTCAATTACTAGTTGCCGTGCACCAACATAACCAACCGGATCATGCATTAAATCAGTAACGATTGGCATCTCACTCATCATTTGATGATCATTTACTAATTGGTGAGCTTCTTTAACTAATGGATCTTTTAAGTCAATCGTGGCACTTTGACTATTACTAATTTGACTAGCAACGGCCACATCACCTAACCCTAACCGGTAAGTTAAGAAGTCAGCGTCATGTGGTGTCTTTTCATAAATCCGGGCACTAAAATGCTGTGCCATCTTACTTAATTGGCACATGTTAGGATAATGGTACTGCGCATCTTCACGTTGCTTAACTTCAATTTGGTGAATTTGTTTAACCTTGTCATCAAAGTATTTAGTATAAGTTACTTGCCGGTCCTTAACATCCTTGCGGTATTGCTTCTTATTTTTAAAATATTCCGTAATCGCAAAAATGATGCTGACAGCCGTTGTTGCTAAACTAGCCATCATCATCAAGCCATTGGCCCGCATCATCATCATGATGCCACTGACAATTAACATTACTAATGGTGGCACAATCATCCGTAATAATCCTTGGTTAGTCATGCGTACTGCGGCTGGTGGGTCATCAACCACAATTTTTTCATGTGGGTTTTGGTAAATTAACCGTGGTGAACGATGGTAATCTGGATAATCTTTTGGCAATGTGTGTGCTGATTTCTTAATCATCGTTAACTTCGTCATTACTTCCCCAGCTAGAACATGGAGTTCATCACTAAAGACCTTAATAATTGTTTCACCCATGTTAATCACACTACCAGGAACTAATGTTAATTTGCTTTCATTCGGAACAAAATTATTAACATTAATCGCACCACGAATGATGTTTAATTGCCAGTTATCAGTTAATTGTTGTTTCGTTAAAAATAAGGCAACATCATCATTAACCTGAATATCCGCACCAGGTTGGTTCGTAATGTAAAGTTGTTTACGATCAAAGAAATCATACATCTGCATGATCAATTTTCCTCTTTCTACAATTAGTTATTACTCTGTTTAGCTTCTTATTGATATTTACTATAATCTTGTTGTAATTGTTGTAATTGGCTGGAACGTTGTGAAGCACTGAGTTTACTGCTATTACGAACAGCAGCCATCTTTTCTAACAAGGCGTACATAATTAAGTTAGAATCTTGCAATTGTTTAGCCGTATCTAGGGCATCATCCAATTGGCCACGCCCATCTTCAATCCAAAAATCAAGGTAACGATGGTCAGATTGCAGCGTAATATTCTTCATAATGTTCTGCCGTTGTGTACTATCAAAGCCCTTTCCTTGTACATATGAATATGCCAATTCATACTTTTGCGTGTTTGGTAAATCCTTAGTTTTTACATTGGCAAGGGCCTTAATGGTTTGCGAATAATTATTAGCGATAAATTCACTATCCGCATGCAAACAAGCGGCATTCGTTGGCACTTTACTAATTAATAAGTAACTTAGTGGCACTAATGTCAAAATTAAGACGATGCCAAACCATAGTGCTAGTTGCTTCGTCCATAACCAGCGCTTGCGACTAACTTGCACAATGTTTTGTTGTTCTGCTTTAATCGCTTTTTGATAAGCCTGTGTTAAAAATGGCCGTAAAGCAGCGTACTTTTTAATATGTAATAACTCTTTCATAAAAGTACTACTATTAGCAGTTTGCATTAACATGCCATTATAAAGATCATCAAAACGATGCTTCGTAAATAAATAGCCGGCTAAGCACTGCATTTGGTAAAGCATTTCCGCATCATTATCATTTTTAGTACCTGGCATGATTCCTACCACACCACGATAAATTAGTTTTGATTCGTTATTGTAATTAATATAGATATTATCTGGATGAATAAAGGTAGCGAGTTTGTTAGTATGATTTAAATCATTAACAGGTAATAAATTAATCAATAACCGTAACTTATCGCTCGTCTTTTGGTTACGCACATCCTGCGTAAAATAGCCACCAACGGGTAATTTACTCGTCATTATTAAGGCATCATCACACCATTGGTAAGTAACTGGTAATAACAACGGGTGATGATCATTTAGTAATAATAAATCGTCCGCATTTTGGGTTTGAATATCAGCCCGACTAACCGTTTGGATTAGTTGTTGCTTGTTAACCTCATATTGATACTGTTGATGGTTAAATTGATAAATCGTTTTTACTGTCATCAGCGGCCTCCATTAAACGTAAAATATCGCCATTACTAATGTGGCATTGTCTTAAAGTACAATGTAAATCTGTTAAAATTGCAGCTTTAGTAACAAAATACAACGTATACTTTTGCGGTGGTAAATCATCATAAATATCAATTAATTCAGCTAACAACTGCGCTAAACTCATGTCTAATGGAATTTGTAAATCATCATTAATTTGATCACGCCAGCGTACAGTAATTATGACGGTATTATTCATGCTTGTTCACCATCTTCCATGAAATTAATAATCCTATTAACGTCACAATTATTGTTAACCACAAATAGTAATGTACTTGATGAGCTTGACTAGTTTGTGCTTGCGTATAGTTAACTTGCCCAGCATTACTATTCTTCTTAAATAAGTTATGATCGTTATACAAAGTTATCTTGGTACTCTTTTGTTGAAATAAGTGTGCCGGTCCTGCTGTTCACCACGGCGCGTTGTTGCTTGCCTAAATCACCAATTTGAGACGTTTGAAATAAGTTCACATTATTATTTTGCGTTTCTTGTT
The DNA here is from genome assembly GCA_963926925.1 of uncultured Lactobacillaceae bacterium. Taxonomy (GTDB): domain Bacteria; phylum Bacillota; class Bacilli; order Lactobacillales; family Lactobacillaceae; genus Paralactobacillus_A. The sequence continues at coordinate 29,220 of CAWUZD010000036.1, read as the reverse complement.
GGGTATTTTGACCAAGCCGGTTTAATGGCAAATCAACTTGCTCGTCATTTTGGTCAGCCGCATGCACAATATTAAGCGGCGCAACCATCATTATTAATAAAATTAATAAGCAATTAATCAGCTTCTTCATGCTTAATAACCTCATTTCTTTGTTCTGGAACAAATAAGCCCACTAAAACACCGGCAATTAATAACACCCATATTAATAACAATGTCAATAACACGTTTTGATCATTTAACATTACGACATTCAACATTGGTGTACTAATTAAATTAAGCACATTGACCTTACTTAAAATGGAACTGCTTTGGGTTTGTACAAAGATAAAGATTACAAACATACTTGCAATTAAGCCCATACCAAACGTATGTCCATATGTAATTAATAGGTAAGCGATTAATGTCGCTAAAATGGTTAGGCTAGTTACCATCACAAACCATAAGAAACGGTTAACCATCACAATTGGTAATTGCTTTTGGCCAACAGCGGCAATAATCACACCAGTAACGGCACTTAGTCCTAATAAACTTCCCATTTTGACAGCATGCCGTGATAATTGGGTATTAAATCTTGAGAAGTATTGTTCTTTTTGCCAAGTCCGCAAGCCATGGACTGCATATGCCATAAACCATGCCAAAATCGCAATAATCATTGTCCATAAGTTCATGTTGTAAGACTGGGTTTTAGCAGTTATCACTACTTGTGATTGTCCCTTAACTGGGTTAGCGATAAATGCCAGTAATTTTTCATTTGGCACACCATTTTGATAACCAGCATTAAGCACCTTGACAAAGGATTGGGTAAAATCACCACTACGTGCTAATTCTTTCTTAAAAGCAGCTTGTAATCATTGATTTCCCTTGTAAACTTTTACCATTGTTTTCGGTATTTGCTAACTGCTGATTTAATTGGTCAAAGTTACTGTATACACTGTTAAATTGTTGTGCATCAGCATTAATCGCACTTTGCAATGCACGTGTACTATCATCTAGTGAACTTAAACTTTGTGATAAACTTTGTAGTTCAGCAATGTGACTTTCATTTGGTGCATCAGTTGGTGATTGTTGCTGCAATTGTTCAAACTTTTGTTGCAAGTTTTGTAAAGTTGCTAATTGTGCCTGAGCCGTCTTCACATTTTGCTGTGATTGCTTACCAACCGTACTTAAAGTTTGTAAATAACCTTGTTTTTGGGTATCAAGTTGTTGCGCATCACTCGTTAACTTCGTTACCATGTCACGGTAATGGTGCAAATGTTGGTCACTTGCTTGGGTTAAAACCTGGTCAAGTGATTGATCTAATGGCATTGCCAGCATTTGGTTAATATTGTTATTAGTTAACAATTGTGCTTGTTGTTATGCTGCATTAGCGGCATCACGGTATGAAGCAACCCAATTACCAATCATTTCTGCCAATTGTTGTTGCTTTTCACTTAATGCTTGCAAACTCGTCATTTGCTTAGCAATATCAAATTGCACACTAAAACTACGGCTATGATCATTTTGAACCGTTTGCGTTTTAGTAGTAGTGCTTACTGCATTAGCTGAACTTGCACTGGCAAGACTACTATTGGTTGATGAAGCATTACTATTAGCACTAGCAGTAACCTTAACGTTATTAGTCGTTTGTGTTGTAACTTCTTGTGGTGCAGCGGCTTGATGTTGATATGTTAAAGTAGCCATGGTTTGCCCACTATCATCACTAGTAGCAGTAATTTGTAATGGCAAAGTGATTGCTGCATTATCTTGTAAAACCTTTAATTGATATAAATGATCATTTTCTTTAGTAATTTGGACATTACTGTTTTTAACATCTGCTTGAGCAATCGTGACATCATTAGGCAATTGTAAGGTTAAGGTGTCACCTTGCATTTGTTGCATCTTAGGTAATGTAATTACTTGTGGTTGGTTATGTTGGTTTTGCTTATTTTTAATATCGTTAACTAATTGGTTAAATGTTTGTAATTGCTTAGAATTATCAGTAACTTTTAATTGTTGGTTAGTTGTTAAATGCAATGTTTTATTAATCGTTGTGTTACATTTATTAATTTGTGACAATGCATTTTGGATACTATCACGGTCACTATCTGATAACACATCACTAAGATTTTGTGGTAATTGTGCAAATGGTAATTGTTGGTATTGTTGCTTTAAACCACTCACATCTTGTGATTGCTTGACTAACTTTTGATATAAATCAGGGTTATTCTTCTTAATAAAATCACCTAAAGTAATGTTGTTAGCATTAGTACCATAAGTCGTATGCAATTTCTGAATAATTTGTTGGTTTTGTTGTTGCGCTTTTTGAGTTTGTTGCGCTAAATCTTGTTGAAGAGCAGTAATTTTAGCTGTATAAGTTTGACTATAATTTTCAAATTCCTTAGTTAAATTATCATCAAGTTGGTTAGTATTACTCGTTGCTGCTTGTGAAAGTTGTTGGTTTTGTGACTGCATACTTTTAATGAATTGTTGGGTTTGATCATTAAATGCTTGTTGGTTAACAGTCATTAATTGTTTAATTAATTCAGCCTGATTATGATCACTTTGTGATTGGGCTTGGATTAATTGTGTTAATGAATTATTAGTACTATGTAATTGGCCAAAATCATCACTAAAACCGCTTTGGGCTGATTGTTGTAAATTTTTTTGAACACTTTGGTTAAGTTGTAACACGTCCTTAGTATTACTTTGTAAGTCAGGAAAGGTCTGACTAAAATCACTAATTGGTGTTAATAACTGACTTTGATAAGAACTAGCTAAATTACCCTGACGATGATAAATACCATTAACTTGTTGTTGGGCACTATACAAGTTGCCCATAATACCTAAGGTATAAATATCAATTAAGCGTTCATTTAAATCATGTAAAACTTGGTTAGCTTCTTGTTGGCAGCGGTTCTTCATTGTTGGTGTTTTGGCATTAATTTCATACTGAACATTTAACTTATTAGGATCAGGATTATTAATATCAACAATTTTTTGTGAAAAATTGCTAGGAATAAAAATTACTAATTGGTAATTATTATTCTTTAACCCTGCTTCCGCAACACCACGTGGTACGACTACACAACTCAAGTTTTTCTGATTACTTAATTGACTAATGTATTCCTTACCAAGATTATAAGCTTGATTACGAAACATAACGCCATTATCTTCATTAACAATTGCCATGTTTAAAGGTGTTTGTAAGGTTGTCTTGTTATTATCATTGTTAGCATTAGGATTAGTATGACCACCAATGACAATTAAACTCAACAATAAACCTACACTTATCAAGATTAAGAAAAGACTTAACACATTACGTTTCTTCATCATAATTACCCTTCACAAAACCAAAATTACTCAATAAAAAAACCACCAGTGTTTAAGAACACTGATGGTTGGATATGTATTTTTAATAATTAAAATTGACCAGCAATTTGTTGATCGGTATTTTCCATTGCATCAACAGATTGATCTAATTTGTGGTTAATTTCTTCTAATAATTCAGCGAATTGACGAATCTTAGGAGCTAATTCTTGAAATTCTTGATTGAAACGATCAAAACCATGACCTTGCCAATCAGCTTCAATTTCTTGTTGTGTCCGTGTTAATTGGTTTAAAACTTCAGTAACACTTTGTGAACCCCGTTGGTATTGTGTTGCACTAGAACGCAATTGTTCGGGTGTCATTTTAATAAGAGCCATAAAATTCAATCCTCTCTCATTTATTTTTGTATTAGTACTAGCAAACATTTAAAAATTATAATATTACAATTCAAAAAATTCAATATTCTTTTGTAATAATTTTATTATTATATCAATACTTTTTCAAAATATGTATTTTTATTCTATAAAAAGCTTCATTATCAGCGTTAATTATCATTAGTAAATCACTATATAATCTGATTTAATAATGAACACATTTTGTTAAACAAAAATGGTTTGACTCCTGTTAAATACAGAAATCAAACCATTTCTTAAAATTTACTTAATTGTCTAACATTTTTATAGCACTACAAAGAGTAAATGATTTTTTAATAATCGAATAAAATAATAGCATTATTAATGAATCCAACCCGCAATATCATCATCATGGAATTGATAATCAAGTGGTTGATGATAAGCCCGCTCGTAAGCAGCCTTCTTTTGTAAGTAATCCTGTTTCATCATTGCCAAACTATTAGCCCGCACATCTTTATTAGGATCAGGATAAATTGTTGGCAAAATATGCACAATATACTTTACTTGGTAAAATTCATCATTATCCTTTTGTGGTAAATCCTGAATTTCAATAAAACAGGAAATAACCGGAACATTAAACCGCGCTGCATAGTAATATGGACCACGTTTAAAAGGACGAACTTTCCGATAATTAAACCACATTTCTTGTTCTGGATAAATTAATACAAATTGTTTTTTCTTTAAAACCGCTTCTAGTAACTGGGGAAATTCACATCCCATATAATTAGTACTTGGTCCAATTGGCAAAGTATCATCATAGTTCATCAAGAAACCAATAAGGCCTTTCATCTTCAAATTAGTATCCTGAATAACAATGTATAAATGCTTCCGTCCTACGTCCTTAGCGACCTGGCGAATTGCCATATTATCTAATGGATTAAAATGATTGCTAGTAACAATTGCGCCGCTTTTGATATTAGCGATTCTTTCTAAACCTTCAATCGTAATTGGCGGTGCCATCTTAGTTGCGACGGTGTTCGTAATACCACGGGCAATCATATTTTTAATTTGATAACTTAAACTATGCCAGTTTTTAAAATAATTACTTAATAATACTTGGCGTTGTTCGTCAGTTAACTTCGGATCATGAAGTTCAACTTTAGCATTATAATCATGGCGCATGGTTGCTGCCTTAATGTTGTTAATAACTGCTTCCTTATTTCCACCAATAATCATTTGTTATTTGCTACACCACCTTCATGTTGCATTTCACCAATCAATTGTTGATAGCGCGTTAAGATATCATCATAATCATGAATCTTCAACTTCTTATGAACGGCTTTCACATTCCATGGTTTTACCGTAATCATGCGCAACCATGGGAAGAAACGAAAGCTGGTTGTAAAATGTTGAAAAACAGTATCACTATGCAACTTACGTTGTTCATTAAAACGACGTGGTACTATTTTATATGAATGTACCAATTTATTCAATGCTGATTGGTCAGGCATAAACATTTTTTTATGACGACACCAATCACGACACTCCGCAAACAATCTCGTTTGTTTAATTTTCTTCAAATTAAGCAACAAAACACCGGAATTCATATAATTCATTTTTAATAAGTGCTTATGGAAGAAGAAACGTCCATAATAATCAAGACAACCAACTACTTCATAATTACTAATATCTTGATTATAAAAAGCATCAAAGTTCTGGCGACAAACCACATCAGTATCCAAATAAAGCAACTTATCAGGCATCCCCGGAATTTGATCAACATACAAACGCAACATACTAAGCGGTGTGAAGTAAGTATTTAAATTAGCTAGTGGTGCTTCACGATTGAATAATGGCGTAATATTAAATAATTTTACAAAATTATGGCTATCCTTTTGCTTAACTAGCTTATCTAAAAAATTAACTTCAGCTGGTCGTAATGCAGTATATATTTTGCCATGCGGGACCTGAATATCAGCGGTCAAAATAAAAATATGCAATGGTTGATCAGTATGTTTGAGCAATGAGAGAATTGAAATTAGTAAACCTTTATCCATTTTCTCATCACCACAATATAAAATATTCATCGAATTACACCTATTTCTTTTGATAATGGACATATTCATAATTATTATATTGCTGCGCCCGGTCTTGCATGCATTGTTGAATCTGGTGACACAATTTTTGTTGCCGTTGTTTTGGCGGTAATTTTTCATCTGGCCAAAATGGTCCATCCACATATAAAGTAATCTGTGGTTTAGTGCCATACCGACGTTTTTGGTAAGTCGTGGTAATACAAAACGATGGCACATTTAATTCAATCGGATAATGAAAAGCCGCTGCCATAAAAGGCCGAATCTTCGTATAATAGGGCCACACATGGGCTTCTGGATAAATTAAAATCGTGTGATGTTGGGCAATATGCCAACGAATTGCCTGCATAAAAGCCCGCATCTGGCGTAAATTATCAGGAATTGGCAATGCTCCACCAATTGGTAATAATTTTCCAATCCATGGTACCCCTAAGTTAGCCGGACTCGCAATATAATACAAATGCTTATGTAATGCATGCATTGGGGCAAAAACATCCCCCTGCGGTTGCGTATGATTTCCATAAATGAAATATCCTTGTTGACGATAAGGTCTTAATATTTCCCGATTCTTAATTTTAACATGTAAACCATACTTACAATAAATACCACCTATTATAAAACCCAAATAATAAACAATTGCTGACAAAAAGCGGTAACCAAGCCCATGATGTACCCATTGATAATCTGCTGGTAACATAAAGTGCTGGTCACGATTAGTGACGACATCGTCAGTATAATGTTGATATTCATAATTACGTTTAACCATTTCAAACCACTCTCATCAAAGATTAAAAAAAGCCATAATGCTTATTAATTAAACATCACGGCTTTTATCATCAATTACATATCAATTTTTTGATAATCTTCCATCCAACCAAAGCCTAAAGCCTTAGCACCCAAATGTGTACTAATAACTGGTCCAAAGTAACCAATTTCATATGGAAGATCTGGATATTTAGCATGAATACGATCACAAAAACTCTTAGCAATTTCATTATCATTGCTAATGACATAATAACGAATTGGATAATTAAATGTCTTTAACTTTTCGTCAAAAAGTTGTTCAATTCGTGCATAGGCCCGTTTTAAAGAACGAATTTTTTCAATCGCAACGATCTTATCTTCCTTATTAAAGGTTAATAATGGTTTAATTTGTAACAAACCACCAATAAAGCCCGCTGCATTGGATAACCGGCCACCTTTAACAAGGTTTTTCAAATCATCAACCACAAAATAACAATCAGTGGTTTCTCGTAAGCGTGTTAAAACAGCAATGATTTCTTCAGGAGCAGCGCCTTGCCGTGCCATTTCTGCCGCTTTCAAAACCATAGTGCCCATTAACGCAACCGTATAATGTGAATCAAAGACATATACATGAGTATTAGTAACGCTCTTAACTGCTGTACGCAAATTATCTACTAATCCTGAAATAGTACCGGCAAGATGGATACTAATGATATTATCGTAACCTTGATTGCCCAAATCTTCATATAATTTAAGCAATTCCCCTAATGGTGGTTGTGAAGTACTTGGAAAATTCTTTGATGCCTTCATTTTCTCAAGAAATTCAGCAGTTGTAATATCCTTACCTTCTTCGTAGGTAACACCATCCAAAGTAATTGGAATTGGAATAACAGTAATGTTATTATCATGAACTTGTTGCTCAGAAAGATAACATGTACTGTCAGTGACTATAGCAGTTTTCATACCAAATTTCACCTGCTTCAATTTAATTAACTTTTATTAGTATAAAAGTTTTTACCATGAAAAGCAAAAAGATAATCAAATTTCATGCTTTAGTAAATTTTTGAATGACTTTTATTCCTAATGGTCTTAGACTAAAGGTAATAGTAAATAAGGAGGATAATTTTTTGTCATTTGATGGTATTTTTACGCACGTAATGGTGCAACAATTACAACAAAAATTAACTAATGGTCGGGTTATGAAAATTCAACAACCCTATCCGAATGAACTAATTATGACCATTCGTGCCCAACGTCATAATTATCCAATATTATTATCAGCCCATCCCCAATATGCACGGGTCCAAATCACAACAATCCCATATGCTAATCCGGATGTGCCAACCAAGTTCACAATGTCATTACGGAAGTACTTAGCAGCTGCTACTTTACGTGATATTTCCCAAGCCGATAATGACCGGGTCATTCACTTGATGTTTAGCACCCGTGATGAATTGGGTGATCAACAAAACCTTGAATTAATTGTTGAAATGATGGGACGGCACAGTAACATCATTTTAATTAATATGGCAACTAACAAGATTATTGACTTAATCCGGCATGTGCCAGCTGACCAAAACCGTTACCGGTTATTAATGCCTGGGGCAACTTATGTTACGCCACCAGACCAACACTTGATTAATCCTTTTGAAGATGCCAATGGTAGTCAATTAGCAACAATTGCTTGGGATGCTGATGCCAAAAACATTGCTAAGCAATTACAACACCATTATCAAGGCTTAGGCAAAGACAGTGCTTATGAATTAGCAACCCGCTTATTAGCCCAACGTAACAACGATGATGAATTAACAGTTACTTGGCAGCAATTTTGGCAAGCTATTGCGCATCATCCCCAACCAACGATTATCATTGATGAACAAGGCAATGCGTCATTTTCACCAATTCCATACCTTAGTATGGTGGGCACACAAACCACGTTCACTGATGCTAGTGTTATGCTTGACCACTTTTATGCTGATAAAGCTGAACGTGATCGTGTTAAACAACAAGGTGCGCAATTAATTCATACTATTAAAACTCATCTTGAAAAAGACTATAAGAAACAAACTAAATTACAACAAACACTTGATGAAACTGAAAAGGCTGATTTTTACCGGATTCGTGGTGAAATCTTAACCACCTACTTATCTAAAATTAAGCGTGGCATGACTAGTATCACCTTGCCAAACTTTTATGATAACGAACAACCCGTTACGATTGCATTATCTAACCAACTATCACCTTCTAAGAATGCGCAACACTACTTTGCCCGTTACCAAAAACTAAAGAATGCCATTAGTTATGTTAACGAACAAATGCGTTTAAACCAAAACGAAATTAACTACTTAGAAGGTATCCTAACTGAGATTGACCTCGCTGATCCGAAAGACTTAGCTGATATTAAAACCGAACTAGAACAAGAAGGTTACTTGCGGAAGCAACATAAGAACCGCAAAAAACGGCAAGCTGTTAGCAAGCCGGATACTTTCTATGCTAGCGATGGCACAGTTATCACTGTTGGTAAGAACAACTTGCAAAACGAACGGTTAACTTTAAAGACTGCTCGTAAAGATGATATCTGGTTACATGCTAAGAATATTCCTGGTTCACACGTTATTATTTCTTCCAATAAACCAAGTGAACAAACCTTAAAAGAAGCAGCCATCTTAGCAGCCTACTTCTCTAAGTCACGGTTATCAGCAACCGTCCCCGTTGACTACATCATGGTCAAGAAGATTCACAAACCAAGCAGTACTAAACCTGGTTTTGTTACTTACACTGGGCAACATACAATCTATGTAACTCCACAAAAGGATATTGTTGAAAAATTACGGCATAAACCAACAATTTAAATACAAAAAAAGGAACTTCAGCTGAAGTTCCTTTTTTATTAACGGGGCCGCGTAATAAAAGCCCGTGATTCTAATACTTGTAATAACGCTCCCGTGGTTTCAAGGGATGTTAATAACGGAATATTATGTTCAACAGCTACTTCACGAATCCACAAACTATCCAAAATACTATCAGGTTTAATTGATAAAGTATTCACAATAATTTGCACCCGTTCGGCAGCAATATTATTCAATAACTTAGAATGAAGTTGGTGAACCTTTTGAACCGTTGTTACTTCAACTTCCTTAGCTAAATAAGCCGCTGTCCCTGGAGTAGCCCACAACCGGTAACCAAGATTACGGAACCGCTTGGCTAATTTAATTGTTGCCATTTTATCACGGTCAGCAACCGTCATGAGGACAACCCCATGATCTGGTAATGGCATTTGACTAGCCGTGAAGGCTTTATATAATGCCTTTTCCAAGGTAGCATCATTCCCCATAACTTCCCCGGTTGCCTTAACCGATGGTGTACTTAAGGCGGTATCTTCAGACAAACGGATATATGAAAAGACTGGTGCTTTAATTGAAATTAAATTACTAGTATTCTTCGTCCAATCATCCTTATGTTCTGAAAATTCGCTTGGGTTAACCATTGCCCGCACTGCCCAAGCTGCTAACGATTTGTTAGTTGCTTTACTTAAGAACGGTAATGACTTGCTGGCCCGCATCATGATTTTAATCAAGTAAACTGCTTCACCAACAACGATAAACCGCACATGCAAAATACCGCGATATTGTAAAGCTTGCGCTAAACGCGTAGTATATTGCTTAATAATTATCCGCGCGCGGTGCGATAATCGTTGAGGTGGATAAACTGCCATTGAGTCATTTGCCAAAACGCCTGATCGTTCAATGTGTTCAATAATGCCCGGAATTACCACATTCTGTCCATCACTAATTGCTTCACTTTCACATTCAATTCCCACCAGATAACGACTAATATTAACTGGTTGCCATTGATCATTGTATTGCTTATAACGATACAAATAATCATGTAAATCAGCATCATTATACAAAACAGTCGTAATATGACTGGCATTATGATCAATTGGTTGAATGAAAACCGGAAAATCAATTGAATGCACCTTGGTTGCTAAATCAGCACACTTGGTAACCTGCATTTGTTGGGGATGCATAATCTTCAACTGGTCAAGAAAGGCATTCTTTTGATCAGAATGAATTTTATCAAAGGCCGTTGAATTCATCCCTAACACATTAATTCCTTGTTGCATTAATTGTGCAGCTAAGCGTTCACCATTTTTACCAGCAAACTGAGTCATTACACCCAGTGGTTTTTCAAAATTAATAACATCCAAAACATTTTCCATGGTAATTGGCATTAAATATGTCTTTGCATGCCAGTTCCAACTCACCGAAACAGCATTTGGATTATTATTAATCAGAATTGGTTGGTAACCTGCTTGGTGTAAGGCAATTAAGGTATGCGTTAGTTCATTATCCAACTCACCACCTTGACCAATATAAGCTGGTCCCGCACCAAGAACTAAAATGCTATTCTGCGTTACCGGCTGGTTTTCATTAACAACATCATAAGCACTGTAATAATTAGCAGTCGCAATTTCCCACGCTCCGGCTGTTGGTTCAATTGGTTTAAAACTTGGATAAAGATGCTTCTTACTTTGCCAAGCATATAGCGCTGTTAGTGACATATCCCAAGCCCGGGCAATTAAGGCATTACTAAGACCATACCGTTTGGCAACTGCAAAGGTGGCTAAATCACGTTGGTGAAATTGTAATTGTTCAATTTCATTCACAGCTTCTGCAAACTTTGCTAAGTAAAAGCGGTCAACATGAGTTAACTGCGCAACTTCAGTAATGGACCAACCACGGTGTAAGGCTTCTAATAAGCACTTCCAATAATCATCCTGTGGATATTTCAAACACCGCACTAACTCATCATCATTTAAACTAACAATTTCATCATGAATATCGGGCATAATTTCTAGACCTTGAATGGCATGAAAAATAGCCATTAATAAGTTGCGGCCAAAACCAATTGATTCACCCGTTGCTTTCATTTGCATGTCTAGGTAACGCGTACTATTTTCAAATTGTTTAGTAGAAAAACGTGGCACTTTTGCCACTACATAATCTAATGCTGGTTCAAAGACAGCCCGGCAATTCTTCAGAGTTGGTAAATCGATTTGATCCAAGCGCAATCCGACCATTAACTTAGCAGCTACCCAAGCAAGCGGATAACCAGTCGCCTTTTCTGCAAGAATATTCGTCTGACTAGCACCTAATAAAATATTCATAACATCATAAGTGCCATTTGTAGTATCTACCGCAAACCGGATGGCAACACTACCGACAATCATTAGTTTATCGAGGAGTCGAATGGCATCAGTACGCATTTTTTGAAAAAGTTGATCACTAATTGTTTGCACCGGAATAATACTAATAGAATCCCCAGTATGAATACCGACTGGTTCAATATCTTCACTACTACTAATGACAATCGTATTACCGTCAACATCCCGTAGTAAGTTAAGATGAACTTCCTTTTTACCAGCCATACTTTGTTCCAAAGTAACTTGATGCACTGGAGAAACAGCTAAACCATTCTTAACAATATTCTTTAAATGCCGGTCACTAGTAGCTAAATAGTTACCTTTGCCAGCAACTGATGATTCCGAATGCACAAATAATGGAAACATTTCGGCATTAATAAATTGTTGTGCTTCATGCCAGGAAGCTACCGTTTGGGAAGCAGGTGTCGGAATATTTAGTTCTTCGGTTAATTCTTTTAATAAGGAATGATTACGAATCTTGTATAATGAATCAGCACTAATTCCCAGAATGGTAATTTGCAATTCATCAATAATACCACTATCAATTAACTTAACCATGAGGTCTAAACCAACTTGGCCGCCAACCATCGGAATAATCGCATCGGGTAATTCACACCGCAAAATTTGAGCTAAAAACTGTTCAGTTAATGGTTCAATATAAACAATATCAGCAATCGTTTTGTCAGTTGTAACCGTCGCGGGATTAGAATTAACCATCACAACTTGATAACCTTCATTTTTCAAAGCTAAACAAGTTTGCGTAGCAGCCGCATCTAATTCTGAACCTTGGCCAATCATCACTGGTCCTGGACCGATTACCAAAATTTTATGAAAATTAGTATGTTTGGTCATTACTATCCCTCCCGCTTCTTTTGATATTTATTAATTAAATGCATAAAGTCACTAAAAATATGGCGTGCATCTTGTGGACCCGGACCAGCTTCAGGATCGAATTGCACCGCAAAAGCTGGATAATACTTATGATATAAACCAACAACCGTATGATCTAACGGATCAACATAGGCAACACGTAATTGTAAATGCCGGTTTAGGGCTTCAGTTTTAATCTGGTAACAAAAGTTCTGGGTAGTCATCGCAATTTTATTAGTTTTAGCAACATCTTTAACTGGATAAATCCCATGGTGAGTAGCTTGCCATGGTTCAAGATCAATGTCATTTGCCAATGCAAATAATTCAAAGCCTAACCCGATGCCTAAAAATGGGTAATGGGGTTGTAAGGCTTGAATTAAGGCAATTAAGTTCGGCAAATCATACGGACTTCCTGGTCCATTAGACATTAAAATACCGTCAGGCGATAATTCATTCAATGTATCAATCGTTACCGTTGGCGGTAAAATCGTAATATCAAATTCTAATTCATCTAAAGTACGTAATAACTGGTTTTTTAAACCTAAATCAATTAAAACAATATGGTTTTTCTTACCTGGATTTAAATATGGCCGGCTTGTAGCAACCTGTTGCACTTGGTTTTTAGGTAAAACTAGTGCTTTTAATTGGTCAAAAGCATGATCATCGGCCGCATCGACAATGCTAGCCTTCATAACTTGATTGTGATTGGTCAAATGATGCGCTAACGCCCGGGTATCAATATTACAAATACCAGGAATATGTTGATGCCGCAAGTAAGTATTTAAATCTAATGTCTCAGGATGCAAACTAGCAGCAGTGGTCAAATCACCAATCACAATGCCCTTACAAGTTGGTGCTAGAGATTCATAATCACTATTTTGAATACCAATATTACCAATTTCAGGATAAGTGAAAACAATAATTTGACCAGTATAAGTTGGATCAGTAATGATTTCTTGATAACCATTCATTGCCCGGTTAACAATAATTTCACCCATGGTCGTAATTGGTGCACCAATTGATTCACCTTTAAAAACCGCACCATCCTCCAAAATAACAAAACGTTGCATAACTATCCCTCATCTAAAATTAATCCTCTTACTTTATATATTAAATATAAGGCTAATTCAACTTAATTTACTCATTTTTTAAAAATGCTAGTGACTGTAATTTGACTTAAATAATTTTCTTAAATGTGCAACTACGTACTTTTTTATAAAAATAAAAGAAGCTGCGATACAAGTCGCAACTTCTTTTATTATTCTTTGCGTAACTTCTGTAATGTTGCTTGAAAAAGCAGCGGTAATGGTGCTTCAAACACCATTAATTTATTAGTAGTTGGATGTACAAACCCTAACTTACCGGCATGTAAAAATTGCCCATTACCTGGTAATGTATGCCGTGGTCCATACACGGGATCATCAGCCACGGGATGACCAATGTAAGCCATGTGGACCCGAATTTGGTGAGTACGACCAGTTTCCAAAATACACTTAACTAATGTGAACTTATTAAACCGTTCCAAAACTTCAAAGTGGGTGACCGCATGACGGCCATCCTTGATAACAGCCTGCCGTTGCCGGTTTCTTGGGTCACGTCCTAATGGTGCATCAATGGTGCCACGGTCTTCACGAATCACACCATGTACTAAGGCATAGTATTCACGAATAGTTGTTTTAGCCTTTAATTGGGCACTGAGACTTAATTGGGCCTTATCAGTTTTCGCTACCATTAATAAACCAGAAGTGTCCTTATCAATACGATGTACGATACCCGGACGAATCACACCATTAATACTAGATAAGTGGGCATGAGCCAATAACGCATTAACTAATGTGCCATCGGGATGGCCAGGTGCGGGATGCACTACCATCCCTTGGGGCTTATTAACAACAATGACATCATCATCTTCATAAACAATATCCACAGGAATATCCTGAGGTACTGCTACTAATGGCTTTGGTTGTGGAACTTGGACGGCAATATGATCATTGCCTTCAACTTTATAATTGGCCTTAATTACTTGACCATTACTACTTACCAAGCCAGCCTTAATCCAATTTTGAATTTGAGAACGCGTATATTCAGGATACTTTTGGGCTAATAATTTATCAATACGCCCTTTTTCATCTGTTACTGTAAATTGTAATACTTCTTTAATTGCCATTTTTATCTAACCAAATCTCATAAATAATAATTAAGATAACACCAATTGTTAGTGCTGTATCAGCAATATTAAAAATTGGAAAGTTAATAAAATCAAGCTGAAACATATCAACAACATATTTGAGGTGCCAACGATCAATAAAATTACCAACTGCCCCACCTAAAACTAAAGCAATACCAATTCGCAACAAGGTACTATGCTTTGTTTGCAGTGATTTTATATAAAGATAACCTAACAACAAAACTGCCACAGCAGTAATTATATAAAAGAAAATCGTTTGCCCCGATAAAATACTCCAGGCCGCCCCATTATTACGAATATTTGTTAATGATAAAACATGCGGAATAATTGTTACACTCATCCCTAAACTGAGATGCGTCACAATCCAATGCTTAAATAACTGATCAGCAATAATTACTAATACTGTAATTAATAATGGCCACATCATCGGTTTGCTTCCTTATTTAAATAATCACGTAGTTTTAATAAGTCATCATGCATTGCGGCAGCTAACTGCCGATTATAAAACACAGCTGCAGGATGAAAAGTTGGAAAAATCGTGAACTTCTTTTCGCTCGGAACAAACTGGTGTTGTGTTGGTGACCAAATTTGCACGGCCTGATTTTTTAAAAATTGCCCATGCAATTGACCAATTTGTGCATGAAAATCATAAACACGGTGCAAACTTGTGCTACCAATGGTCACAATCAAGTTAGTATCCACATGTAATAATTCGTAATCAAGTAAGAATGACTGCGCAATCATTTCTTTTTTGGTTGGTGGGCGGTTATCCTTTTTTAAATAATCTTCACCGGTTCGTTTAGAATGTTTAATTACTTCTTTATAGGGCCGACTACGTAAGGTACTCGTTAAATAAATATCATCCCGCGTAATTCCTAAAATTGCTAGTGACTTATTTAATTCAGCCCCAGCTTTACCACTAAACGGCCGTTTCGCTACAACTTCGGTTTCACCAGGTGCTTCACCAATCATTAAAAACTTGGGATGCAAATTACCCTGGCCCATGACTAGACCTTCAGTATTCGGCAAATGCAAATTAAGAGCCCGTTGGTATAATTCATCGGGAATAATCGTTGTCCGGTCCTTGGAATTAGAATAAACCACTGATTTTACCATCCTCATCAATATCCATATTTAAAGCAGCGGGATGTTTTGGTAAACCTGGCATCGTCAACACACTGCCTGTTAATACAACTAAGAAACCTGCCCCTAACCGTGGCACAATATCACGAACATGCATTGTAAAACCAGTCGGTGCACCCAATTGATGGGCATTATCAGAAAATGAATACTGGATCTTAGCCATACAAATTGGTAATTTATCCCAACCATTGGCTTTAATTAGGGCAATTGCTTTTTTAGCTGCTAAGGTATATTCAACATCTTTACCGCCATAAATGTCAGTCACAATTTTAGCAATCTTGTCTTCAAGTGGCATAGCCATCGCATACAATGGTTTAAAAGCAGCTGGTTTATTGGTAGCAGCCACTACAGCTTGGGCCAAGGCAACGCCACCTTGACTGCCATCCCGCCAAATCGTCGTTGGTAAGGCCGTCACATTCATTTGTTGGCATAATTGCTGAATGCAATTAATTTCATCTTGACGATCACTATCAAATTGATTAATAGCCACCACAACTGGCACGCCATATTTTTGCATATTAGTAATATGCCGTTGTAAATTAGCAAAGCCCTGCTTAACAGCGTCAACATTTGGTTGACTTAAATCATCACGAGCTACGCCCGCATTGTATTTCAAAGCCCGCACTGTAGCAACAATTACTACCGCATCAGCTGGCTTATCAAGATGTGGCGTCACGATATCCATGAATTTTTCAGCACCTAAATCAGCACCAAAGCCAGCTTCAGTCACTGTGTAATCAGCTAAATGCAAAGCAGTATTAGTTGCTAAAATACTATTGCAACCATGCGCAATATTAGCAAATGGTCCACCATGGATTAAAGCCGGCGTATGTTCAAGTGTTTGTACCAAATTAGGCTTAATCGCATCTTTAAGAAGCATTGTAATTGCACCAGCCACTCCTAAATCATTAACGGTCACTGGTTGTTGATCATACGTATAGCCAATCAAGATTTTAGCAATCCGTTGTTTCAAATCATTAATATCAGTTGCCAAACACAAAACAGCCATCAATTCACTGGCTACAGTAATATCAAAACCATCTTGTCGTGGTACACCTTGCTTAGGGCCACCAAGACCAATTACGATTTGCCGTAATGCCCGGTCATTAATATCCAACGTCCGTTTCCATAAAATCCGCCGTGGATCAATGTTAAGCTGATTACCTTGTTGCAAATGATTATCAATCAATGCTGCTAAAGTATTATTAGCAGTCGTTAACGCATGAATATCACCCGTAAAATGTAAATTAATATCTTCCATGGGAACAACTTGCGCATAACCGCCACCAGTAGCACCACCTTTAATACCCATAACTGGTCCTAATGATGGTTCCCGTAAAGTTAACATTGTTTTTTGATGTAATTGGTGAGCTAATGCATCAGCTAATCCAATTGAAACAGTTGACTTACCTTCACCAGCTGGGGTGGGATTAATTGATGTTACTAAAATTAACTTACCAGTATGCTTGGGTAAATTACGTAATGTTGCCATACTTAATTTAGCCTTATATTTACCATATAATTCCAAATCATCAAGATTTAAACCAATTTTTTCAGCAATAGTTGTAATTGGTAACATTTTATTTTGTTGAGCGATTTCAATATCAGATAACATTGTTCATCACGGCTCCTTTACTTGGTTAATTGTTGATATAAGCGGTCGCGATATTTAGGAAATAGCAACAATGTCATGTTGCCAAAGTCCAATGAATGCGTATTAATAATTAAACGCCATTTACCTTGCTTAGTAACATCAATCTTATCAATTGGAAATGTTAATTGATGATGGGCAAACCGGTAAATAATTAGTTGTTTATCATTAATATTCACGTGTAGCCGTACTAACCATAAAATCGTAAAAACGGCATAGCATAATGCCACAATTGGCGCATACCAATTTAGTTTAAATTGTTCTAATTGCACAATAAAAACTAATGATAGTAACACCACATTCCATGACCAAAAAATTAGTGTATATACTGGTTGTGGTTGGTAGAAATAACGTTTACTTTTATCCATGATTAACCCCACAAGAAATTATTAATTGCTTTCAAAACTTGCGTATTCTGGTGCAACTGACTATGTTCAGCCTTTTTACCATAAAATTCCAAACTCTTGTATGACTTAGCAATACCATCAAGCAAGAATTTTAATGACTTTGATGATGCCAATGAAACATACTGATCACTATTCGAGCCATTATCCAAATTACCAGAAATATTTAATACTTCAACATTGCGTGGAAACTGCTTACGCATCCGGTATAAGTTTAAATAAATTGCATTCATAATCGCTGGCGCTCCTAATTTATTCAAGGCGTTTTTGTTAGCTTCATCGTCTAACCACAAAACGCCATTAAAAGGACCGGCAATCATTACTAATTTTTGTAATTTAGGAATACTCTTCTTGTGACCATACCATAGTGCTTCATTCAAAAGAACATTGCATCCTAACGAATGACCAACGCCATTATAATTAGTAGCATGATAACGCGTTTTTAATTCTTTCAAAACATTCGTTAACCACTTAGCTTGGCGTGCTTGAAACGTATTATTCTTTTTAAAAATTACTTGGACTAAACATTGACTTTGATTAGCAGGCCAATTTCCAGAAAAATGTACCTGTCCATGACGGTTAACCGTTGCAACCATCTTATCTTTAACCCAACCAGCTTTTTGGGCTGAGGCAATCAAGTCACTTGTTGACCATGACCAGCCATTATAACCATGTAAATAAACTGTTGCGGTTCGTGGTGGTTGGGGCGCGTTACTAGCGTGTACTGGCTGCGTACATAATCCCATTAACATTATCCACGCACACGCAAGCATAGTTAATATTACTTGTGTAAATTTCCTTTGTTCCATTACTATTAGCGCTCACTTATATTTTTATTTTATTAATTATATTACACCCTTTTAACCTTGTATATGCTAAATGAGATTGCTTTTAAAAGTAAAATAAAATAATTATGGTCGTTTTTTTCGTGCTAATCATTTAAACTAAAAATAGTACATTCTTATTGAAAGGCTGAAGTTCATGTCATTTTTGTGGTTTACTCTTATTACCATTTTTGTTTTAAATACATTCTTTGCTATTATTACTGTTTTTCGGCAACCACGTGATATTTCGGCAACATGGGCTTGGCTATTGGTGTTAATTTTGTTACCAGTAGTTGGTTTTATTCTTTACATGTTTACGGGACGTGGCTTGTCACGACACAAAATCTTTTCATTACAAATCCAAGTTGAAGATGGGCTTGCTGCTAAAATTCATGTGCAAAAGCAAGAAAATGCTGCTCAACGGTTGTTACCACCTACTGAATTATCAACTGAATCAACTGAATTAGTTAGTCTTTTTCTTTCATTAGATAAAGCCCCATTAACTAAAAATAATCATGTTGAAATTATTACTGATGGTCATGAAAAATTTCGGTTACTTTTCCGTGATATTTTAGCGGCTAAAAGTTCAATTCATATTGAATATTACACAATTTATAACGATCGCATTGGCAATCAATTAATGAAACTTCTTAAGCAAAAAGCAGCTGAAGGTGTTGAAGTTAATGTTATTTATGATGCTTGGGGTTCACAAGGTGCGACTAAGAAATGGTGGTCTCAATTAGAAAAAGTTGGCGGTCATGTTAATGCCTTCTTTAGTTCCCGACATTATTTGACTGATTTCCGCCTTAATTATCGTGATCACCGCAAGATTGTTGTCATTGATGGTGAAATTGGTTATGTTGGTGGTTTTAACATTGGTGACCAATACTTAGGCCGGTTACCTAAATTTGGTTATTGGCGGGATACACATTTGCGTATTCTAGGCGAAGCCGTTGCTTCCTTACAAATTCGTTTTACCATGGACTGGAATGCTACAGTTGGTCCTAAGGATAAGCTATCATATGATGAAAAATACTTTCCTGAAGTTTCTAGTGCACCCGGTAATGTTAGTATGCAAATCGTTTCCAGTGGTCCTAACTCCGACTTGGAACAAATTAAAATGGGCTATCTCAAGATGATTACTAGTGCAACTAAATCAATTTGGATTCAATCACCCTACTTAATTCCTGATGATTCCATCATTGATGCATTACGAATTGCGTCATTATCTGGAATTGATGTCCGCATTATGATTCCTGATATGCCTGATCATCCCTTTATTTATCGGGCTACCCAATACTATGCACGGTTATTACATGAAAGTAATATCAAGATTTATTTGTACCGCAATGGTTTCTTGCATGCGAAAACCTTTGTTGTTGATGAACACATTGCTTCTGTTGGAACTGCTAATTTGGATATTCGGAGTTTTAAACTTAATTTTGAAGTTAATGCCTTTATTTATGACCAACAAGTGGCCCATCAACTACATGATATTTTCTTAAATGACCTTACCCATGCTGATTTATTAA
Source organism: uncultured Lactobacillaceae bacterium (assembly GCA_963926925.1). Taxonomy (GTDB): domain Bacteria; phylum Bacillota; class Bacilli; order Lactobacillales; family Lactobacillaceae; genus Paralactobacillus_A. Next base: position 8,906 of record CAWUZD010000036.1, on the reverse strand, counting down.
CTAATGAAATGTTACAAAAACAAAGTCAGTGGTTACGCTTTAAACAAAGATTTTCACGATTATTGTCACCTATCCTATAAAAACAGCTGATGATGGTTAATATTTTCATATTTTTTCATTTTTATGAATAAAATTTACAAATAACCCTTTACTAATGGTTTGCTTTTCATTTAACATTAATTTATTAAATTTTATTTAAGGGTGAATTTAATATGAAAGAAAAAGAAGATTCTCCATTATCACGATCAATGTCAGTTGGTCAGATTGAAATGATTTCCCTTGGCGGTGCCATTGGGGTTGGGTTATTCATGGGTTCAACCTCAGCGATTGAATGGACCGGTCCATCAGTAATCCTTTCATATGCTTTAATGGGTGTTATTTTATACATCATCATGCGGGCATTAGGTGAATTATTATATGTTGATCCCAAAACTGGTTCATTTGCTAGTTTTGCCTCTGAATATGTTCATCCCATTGCTGGTTATTTAGCTGAATGGGCTAATGTCATTGAATATATTATTGTCGGTATGAGTGAAGTGGTAGCGGCAACTGACTACCTTAAATATTGGTGGCCTAACATTTCGCCACTTATTTCAGGAACAATTATCATTGTTATTTTGACATTAGCTAACTTAGTTTCTGCCAAAACATATGGTGCCTTAGAATTTTACTTCTCAATGATTAAGGTCGTTACTATTATTTTGATGATCATTTTAGGATTATTAATTATTTTCCTCGGTCTTGGTCATCATGGTATCCCAATTGGTTTACATAATTTATGGTCACACGGCGGTTTCTTTACTGGTGGTTTTAAAGGCTTTATGTTTGCTTCAGCTATCACTATTGGTGCTTACCAAGGAATTGAATTATTAGGTATTTCCGCTGGTGAAGCTAAAGAACCCCGCAAAGCAATTGTTAAGTCAGTTAAGTCAGTTATTTGGCGGATTTTAATTTTCTACGTTGGTGCGATTTTTGTAATTGTTACGATTTATCCATGGAATAAGTTAAACACCATCGGTTCCCCATTCGTTGAAACCTTCGCCAAAATTGGCATTACTAGTGCCGCTGGTATTATTAACTTTGTTGTTTTGACAGCTGCCATGTCTGGGGCTAACTCAGGTATTTATAGTTCCAGCCGGATGTTATTCAAGTTGTCAACTGAACATGATGCACCACGAATTTTATCGAAAATATCTAAGCATAAAATCCCTAACGTTGCTATTATGGCCATTTCATTGGGAATTTTCTTAGGATTTATTCTCAATATGGTAATGGTAACCTTTAATAAATCAATTGCTAACTTGTTTGTTATTATCTTCAGTTCAAGTATTTTACCGGGGATGGTACCATGGTTTGTTATCTTATTAGCTGAATTAAAATTTAGAAAGAATAATCCTGATGTTTTAATTGCCCATCCATTTAAATTACCACTTTATCCTTTCTCTAATTATTTGGCATTAATTGCATTAGTCGTAATTGTTATCTTTATGTTTATTAATCCTGATACGCGGATTTCGGTTTCAATTGGTGCAATTTTATTATTAATCTTAATTGCCGTTTACTTAATTAGACATCGTAAGCGTCGTAATTAATTTTCTTAAAAGGAGAACATGTTTTGTTCTTCTTTTTTTGTTTTGGTGATTTGTTCTTTTAAAGGAACGTGCATATTCCATATTGTTTAATAAATAATTAAATTTTAGTATTTTCAAGATTTTTAAATTATACTAAATATAAGTAAGCGATTTTAAGGATGGATTATGAATGGAAATTGCATTATTAATTTTATGTGGATTAGTTATCGGTTTTATTCTTGTTTCATTAGGAATGGGAGCAGCATTATATATTGGTAGTCTTACAGCAATTTTTAAATTAGCTGATAAAACAGCGGCAGCAACAGCGTTAGTTACTACTCTTCCTGCTCTGTTAATCGGAACATATCTTTATTATCGAAAACATGCAATTGATTTCCATCATGGTAACCAATTAATCTTTTGGGCGGTTTTGGGTACCATTGGTGGTAGTTGGGCAATTCCTTATATTGATAAAAAATATTACAAAATAATTGTAAGTGTGATTCTAATTGCCCTAGCGCTTACGATTTTGTATAAAGCATGGTTAGCACCACATCTTCATGAAAAGCATCAACATCGTAGCCGTATTATTGATCACATTATTGCCTATTTTGCGAGTGTAATTAGTGGGATTATGATTGGTCTTGCCGGCATGTCTGGTGGTGGTCCATTAGTTGCCGGCATGTTATTGTTAGATGCACCAATTGCCCGTGCGGCGGCGACATCTTCATACGTGCGGATTTGGACAACAATGCTAGGTATTGGTTTACATTGGCACGTTATGACGATTGCTTGGCAACCTGCTATCTTTATGATGATTGGCACTGCCTGTGGTGCGGTCTTGGCACCCTTTATTATGGATAAATTAGGTGGTAATCGTAAGGAAGCCTTTTCGAAATTTATGAAGCCATTAATTGCTTTGATTTTGTTATTCATGGGTATTAAGCCGTTGTTATAAAACAAAAAAGCGGAGATTTTTAAAATCTCCGCTTTTTCTTTTCATCAGTAATTTAATTACTTAGTGTGGCGTTCAACATTTAATTTACTGATTTCGAGAATTACATCAACTGCTTTGTACATTGTTTGTTCAGAAACAAATTCATAGCGGCCGTGCATATTTTCTGGACCAGCAAATAAGTTTGGTGTTGGTAAGCCCATGAATGAAATTGTTGAACCATCAGTACCACCACGAACTGGAGCTTCATCAACTTTGATGCCTAAGTCAGTCATGGCATCCCGAGCCAAATCAACAACGTCCATATGGTTCTTCAATACTTCAGCCATGTTGTAGTATTCATCATGAACTTCAGCATCTAACCGTTTCATGCCTAATTCCTTATTCATGTCATCAGCAATCTTCTTAACTAAGTTCTTACGGTTTTCTAAGCCCTCACGTTCAAAGTCACGTAAGATGTATTGTAAATGAGCATGATCAACAGTACCATCAAATTGTAATAAGTGGTAGAAACCTTGCCGACCTGATGTCTTTTCAGGAACTTCATCTTGTGGTAATGACATTTGGAATTTAACACCTAATTCGTTAGCGTTAACCATGATACCTTTAGCATCACTTGGGTGAACGTCCTTACCTTGGATGTATAAGTTCAATTCAGCAGCGTTGAATGTTTCCCATTCAAGTTGGCCTAATGGACCACCATCAACAGTGTATGCAAAGTCAGCATCAAACTTCTTAGCATTGAAGTGCTTTGCACCAGTACCAATTTCTTCATCAGGACTGAAACCAACACGGATACGACCATGTTTAATTTCAGGATGCTTTACTAAGTATTCCATTGCTGTCATAATTTCAGCAACACCTGATTTATCATCGGCACCTAATAAAGTACTACCATCAGTTGTAATTAAAGTTTGACCCTTGTAATTCTTCATAAATGGGAATGATTTAGGATCAAGAACATACTTGCCTTCAGGGTCAAGTTTGATAGTTGATTCACCATCATAGTCCTTATGAATTTGAGGGTTTACACCTTCAGCATTAAAGTCAGCGGTATCAGTATGTGCTAAGAAACCGATTGTTGGTACATCTTCGTCAATATTACTTGGTAATGTTGCCATTGTGTAGCCACTCTCTTCATCATAAGCAGCATCTGTTAAGCCAATTTCCTTCAATTCATCAACTAATTGATGCAAGAATTTCACTTCTTTAGGATCAGAAGGAACTGTATCAGAGTTAGGATTTGAACGAGTGTTAATCTTAACGTACTTGATGAATCTTGGTACTAATGTTGGATATTCTTCTGGATATTCACTCATAATAAAATACCTCTTTCCCCTACAACTTAGATTTGATATGAATGTTTATTCATATCTACATATTTATTGTAATCGTCTTCATAAAAAAATGAAAGTGATTTCATAGCTAATTTGAATATAAAAAAACAGGTTTGTTAGTTACTAAAATAACCAACAAACCTGTTATCTTTAATTCGTTTTTTATTAGAAAACAAATGTGAATGGATCAGTATTTGGTTTGGATTGTAATACTGTCAATCCCCAATTATGATCATCAGACCATTTCTTAATTTGTTCAGCCATCTTTGGTACCATAATAGCTTCAACGTGGTGACCTGGATCAACTACTGATAAGCCATATGCTAACATATCATGGCCAGTGTGGTAATAAACATCACCAGTAACATAAACTTCAGCACCAGCAGCAATTGCTTGCTTGAAGAATTTACCACCATCACCACCAACAAGTGCAACTTTAGTAATCATCTTGTTTGGTTCATGTGATACTAACCGTAAACCTGTTAAGTTAAATTCCTTACGAACTTGTTTAGCAAAGTCCATCACACTCATTGGTTGAGCTAATTCACCAATTCGACCAACAGGGTCAGTTGTACCATCATCATGGGCAATGGCACCAAATGGTTTAACATTGTTCAAATGCATAGCTTCAGCTAACCAGTCATTCATCCCTGGGTTAGCAACATCCAAGTTAGTATGAGCAGCATAAACAGTCATATCATGCTTCAAAATATCAGCATACATTTGGTTTTGTGGATCAGATAAATCCAAGTTCCGTGCTTGGTGGAACATTACTGGATGGTGTGAAAAGATAAAGTCAATATTATTATCGATAGCTTCCTTAACAACTTCAGGACGCACATCCAAAGTTACTAAGACACGTGATACTTCCTTATTATGTGAACCAATTTGGAAACCAGTTGGATCATGTGCCATCTTTAAACTAAGTGGTGCAAAGTTTGTAATATGATCAATAATATCTTGGGCAATAACACTCATTAATTTAATACCTCCTGAATTAATTTAATTTGTTGCTTAACTTGATTAAGACGCGTTGTCGCGTGTTGTGCTTTTTGCAAATTAGCAAGAATATAACGTTGCTTAGCAAGTTCATCTTGCCACTTTTGCACAAATGCGGCATTATGTTCACGCCGTAAGAACGGACCAAACATAATATCCAATTGCGAATATGCAACTGGTGTCGTAGCTGGATCGCCAACAATTACCTCATAAACATGTTTATCTTCAGCCAAAATCACTTCATGTGTAATTTGATAATGATGATCAGCTAACCACTGCCGAACTAAATAGCCACTAACATTCGGTTCTAGAATCAACCGCTCATTACCACGCAAATGGTCAGCACCAGCTGTTAAAATATTACTAATTAAGGTGCCACCCATCCCAGCAATGGTAATGGTATTAATATCATCAGTTGGTTGAATTGCTTGTAAGCCATCTGCCAACCGTACTTTAATAACTTGTTCAAGACCATATTGATGAACGTGATCAACGGATAATTGGTAAGGTCCTTGAACAACTTCACCAGCAACACCATAATCAATGCGATGTTGTTGGGCTAAATAAATTGGTAAGTAAGCATGATCAGAACCAATATCAGCTAAACGCGCATGTGCAGGTACAAAATCAGCAACAGTTTGCAAACGCTGTGACAAATGCAAATTATTCATTACTTTCTCCGTTCTCAATAATGCTACATTCATTATACTTTATTTTTAAGAAAACGTTTAACATATTATTTTTGATAAAAAGCAAAATTACCAGGAGTATCATCAAAATAACCATTCGCAATTTGATAATGATTAGCATTATAACGTTGGTTTAATGCAGCAAAAACTTGTTTTTCAGCAGTAACATGTGCCTGGTATTGCTTATCATCCGGACTAAGCATAATACGCAAATCATTATTCTTCTTAATATGATTAGTTAATTCATTACAAATATTATGTTGACTGTTACCGGCTTCGTAAGGAATTACCCATACTGGTAACTTGTTAGCAAATGCTCGGTTAATAACATCAACCGCTTGTTGCACATCATCTTCATATTGCAAAGTAAAATCATACTCATTTTTATAATTATCATTAGCATCGTAAAAAGCAATGGCGACATATTGGGCAGGCATAAAATCATCAAAACGTTTAATTTCTAAACTAATATTCCAGTCAGTATCATCATCACGACTACCGGCAACGTTCAAAATCATTCCCTGCATTACCCATTGTTCCAAATCAATTGCGTCCGCACGTTGTTGTAATGCCGTTAGCAGCTGTTCAAGTTTAGTAAAACCATAAAATGGAATACCACCAATTGGTTTTACATTCATTTGTTTAATTGCTAATTTGTAATACATAATATCTTCCTTTAAAAACTTAATTTAATTAAATAATTCTTCCTTTAAAAACTTAATTTAATTAAATAATATGGTAATTTATTAATTTGTTCAATCACAAAAACCAGGTCAATGTCTTACATCAACCTGGTTAATTAGTTTGATTAATTAATGCCATCCATTAATTTCTTAATATGTGGTACTAGTACTAATAACAAACATCCAAAGATAATTGTCATTAAGCCCACTGTCCCAAAATATTGAATTTCAGTTCCGCGTGAGTATAGTTTGACAATTTGTGCATTTAGCGCTTGCGCTACTGCATCACTTAAGAACCACATGCTCATCATTTGGGAATGAAAGGCCCGTGGTGCTAGTTTAGTTGTGACTGACAATCCAATTGGTGAAATTAACATTTCGCCAATAATAACTAGACCCCAACTAGCAATTAACCATAATGGACTAACCTTATTATTTGTTCCAAATAACATTCCTGGTAACATCATCCATAAGAACGAAATACCCGCAAAGAATAAGCCAAATGAGAATTTCGTTGGTGAAGATGGTTGCTTCTTACCCCATTTGTACCATAAGTAAGCAAAGAATGGTGTATAAAGCATAATAAACAATGGATTCATACTTTGGAACCAACTAGCTGGAAAAGAATGGCCAAACAATGATAACCGCACTTGATCTTCAGCAAATAATGCTAAAACAACTGAGCCTTGTTCTTCAATTGACCAAAAGAGAATTGCTGCAATAAAGAGGGGAATATAAGCACGCACGCGTGAACGTTCAACAGCTGAAGTTTTCTTACTCCGTAACATAACAACAAAGTAATATACCGGAATAGCCACAGCAATAATTGTTAGGATTGTAATGATGTTATTAATATTTAATACCTTTAACAAAAAGGCACCGCTAATAACGATAACCGCAATAATGACACCAATAATTACCTTTTTAAGTAACTGGCGTAATTCAGCTGGTGTTAATGGATCTTGTGGTTTAAAACTATGTGGTGAAAAATATCTTTTACCATCAATAATATATTGAACTAAACCAATTAACATCCCTACCGCTGCTAATGAAAAAACCTAAGTGGAAGTTAACTTTTTGACCCAAATAGCCAACTACTAACGGTGCGATAAACGCGCCCACATTAATTCCAAATACAAAAATATTAAATCCAGAATCACGTCGTGGGTCGTTAGGCGCATACAAGTCACCAACCATTTCAGAAACATTTGGTTTAAGTAAACCAGTTCCCAAAGTAATTAAAGCAATAGAAATAAATAGCGCCCAACTACCGAATGGCGTTGCTAAAACAATGTGACCAATCATAATTAGAATGCCACCAATTAATACCGTCCGTTGGCTTCCTAAAATCCGATCACTTACAAAACCACCAAGTACACTCGCCAAATACACCAATGAGCCATAAATCGACATAATTGATGCGGCTGTTGCTTGGTCAAAACCTAAGCCACCATCAGTAACAGAGAAATACATGTAGAATAATAAAATTGCCCGCATACCATAGTAACTAAATCGTTCCCACATTTCTGTGAAGAATAACGTTGCTAAACCACGCGGCTGTCCTAAAAACGTTTTGGGTTTAGGCATCTCATCACCTCAAAATTTTTATTTGTATTTGGTTTTGTTAAATATACATGATTATGTATAATTTATCAAATTGCCAAATAATTAATTTTTCGGTATTATTAATTCATCTGCGCTTCAATTCGAAAACAAGATTAATAAGTATGCATAAAAAAAGTAATGCATTAATGCATTACTCACTTATAATTATAAAAATAATACTTGATCATTCTTAATATTCACATCTTATTTTTCAATTTAATACATTGTTTTAAGAATTTTAATAATTTGATTTAAAGTATCAGAAGGACATTGTTCAACGTAACGATAATTACGGGCATTAAGATCAATAGTTCGTTCATGTTGTGTTAATACTTGCCCCTTGGTTTTCATACTATTCGGTAGTGGAACATGTAAAGGAAAAATATTTTTAGTTGAACTAATTGGTACTATTTTAACTAAATCTCTAGTTATTCGATTAAAATCATTATTAGAAACAACTAATACTGGTCGTCTTTTGCCCTCTTCATGACCCTTTACTGGATTTAAATCAACTATTAAAATTGAACCTTGCTTAACAAACATTTTATTAACCCCATTTTTTCAAAAAATATTACCATTGATATTCATCACCAACAGATTCTCCCCAATTAATTTCACGATTTCCTTTAACTGGATTTTCTTGATAATATTTTTTTAAATCAAAATTATCAAATAATTTTGCAAAATCACTTTCTGGTTTCTTAATAATAATTTCATTGTTTTTAACTTCAACATCAATAGATGTACCATCTACAGCGCTAATATTTGCTTCTTTTAATATTTGCTTTGGTATCCTAATACCTTGTGAATTTCCCCATTTAGTAATTGACAGTTTCATATTATGTTCTACTCCTTTATTCATTTGATTTATTATAAGTATATACTACGTATAAACATAGTACAAACAAATTATAATAAAAAAAGTATTCTAAAATTACTAAATTTTATTTAATAATTTTAGAACACTTTGAAATTCAAGTTTTATTTAATACTAAAAACACATTTACCCATTTCATAAAAATCATCAGTGGCATTTAATTGCTTAATAACACCATTAACTTTATATT
>CAWUZD010000035.1:0-17928 GCA_963926925.1 uncultured Lactobacillaceae bacterium | reverse complement strand
TCTCTTTTATTTAGTTGACCAGTATACTTTTAATCCAATCATGTTGACTGTTCATCATTATAGTAAGGATACTTTGGATACCTTGTTTGCTTTATTTGCTTTCAATGCTAACAAGTTAATCATGATTATTGTTTCTTTGGCAACAGCAATGGCGGTTACGGCAACACCGTTATTATCAGCTGCTTTTACTAAGAAAAATACTAAAGTTATTGGTAAACAAGTTAATGATATGTTGCAATTATTCTTATTTGTGATGGTGCCAGCCGCAATTGGTTTATCAGCTGTTGCTGATCCGGTCTATACGATTTTCTATGGTCATGGACCACTAGGTATTTCCGTTTTGAAGTTGTCATCTTATGTGGCAATTATCTTAGGTTTGTATACGGTTATGGCAGCTATTTTGCAGGCGTTGTATAAGAACCGTAGTGCCATTGGTTGTTTAGTAGTTGGCTTTATTGTAAAAGTAGTTTGCCAATATCCAGCCATTCACTTGTTTAAAGTGTATGGACCATTAATTGCAACTGCGCTTGGCTTTATTGTGTCATCAGCATTAATGCTCCGTGTGGTAATGCATACATATCATATTAATATCACCCAAACTTTGAAGCGTTTGTTGGCAATTATCATCTTCTCAGCCGCCATGTTTATTGTGGCATGGGGCAGTATTAAGATTATGCAACTATTCTTAAATCCTGCTAGCCGGATTAATGCGATGATTATGGTAATTGTTGCGATTGCTTTGGGAGCACTAGTTTATGTATACTGTGTGTTAAAAACGCGTCTTGCTGACCAAATTCTTGGTAAGAAGGTTGCACGGTTACGGCGCTTATTACGGATAAATTAAAATGAAAATAAGAATTGATAAATTTTTAAGCGATATGCAGGTGGCAACACGTTCAGAAAGTCACCAATTAATAAGAAGTAAAAAAGGATTTGTAAATGATCAGTGTGTTAAGTCAATTAGTCAAAAGGTTGACCCTGAAAAAGATAAGGTATGCATTCGTCATCAACCAATTGTTTATCAAAAATACTTTTACTGGTTAATGAATAAACCAGCTGATGTTATTTCAGCCACAACTGATCATCATCAGGCAACGGTTTTGGATTTGTTGACTGATAATGATTACCGCAGTGACTTATTTCCAGTAGGACGTCTTGATAAGGATACTACTGGTTTGTTGTTATTAACGAATGATGGTCAATTAGCCCATAACTTATTATCACCACGTCATCATGTTGATAAAGTTTATCATGCGTTAGTGCAGGGTCATGTTACGGCAAAGACAATCGCCCAATTTAAACAAGGCTTGCGGGTTGATGATCACTTCACCGCGCGCCCAGCAACGTTACAATTATTAAATTATGATGATGTGAATGACCAAAGCTATATTGCGTTAACTATTCGTGAAGGCAAGTTTCACCAGGTTAAACGGATGTTCCAAGCGGTAGGGATGCATGTGCTTACCTTGGAACGAGTAGCGATGGGACCATTAACATTAGGTGATTTGCCACAAGGTGAATACCGGCAATTAACACCAACTGAATTAGCGGTAATTAAACATTAAATAAAAAAGGACAGTGATTATAAAATCGCTGTCCTTTTGTTTATTGTTGTTAATTATTAAAATAATAAGGTTACCGCAGCGGCTAATAAGCTACCAGCAATTGGTCCAAGAATTGGTACCCAAGCGTATGACCAATTAGCATTACCTTTGTTAGGTACGGGTAAGATTGCATAAGCCAAGCGTGGTGCAAAGTCACGGGCAGGATTAAGGGCAAAACCAGTTGTACCACCAAATGACATTCCAATTGCGCCGATTAATAAACCAACTAAGAGTGGTTTAAGCCCAGTAGTGAAGTTTCCTAAATTAAATAAAATTAATAGGAAGAAAAAGGTAGCAATGGTTTCACTTAAAAAGTTAAAAAGGGGATTAGGAATTGCTGGCGCAGTTGCAAAGATACCAACTTTATTTTCGGGATCTTTGGTTGCCTTGAATTGTGGGTAGTAATGAAGGATTACTAAAGCAGCTCCAACAAAGGCCCCTAATAATTCCGCAATAATGTAGGGAATAACACTATGTAATGGTAATTGGTGTAACACTGCCATCCCAATTGCAACGGCGGGATTTAATGCTGCTTTTGAACCTAATGTACTAGCAACATATACTCCCATCGTAACGGCCATGGCCCATGCCATACATACAAAGAGCCAATTTTGACCATGGGCATAGTTTTTCTTAAGGTTAATAGCAGCACCACAACCAGTTCCCAAGGCAACTAAAATCATCGTGCCAAAAAATTCACCGACAAAACCGTTCATGTATTTGTCTCCTTAAATATATTTAATTTTTATTATATATTATCAATTAGATGTGAAAAGTTTAGCAAGATAAAAGGAAAAATCATCGTTATGAATTACTTATTTGCTAAAATAAAAATTAATAACTAATTAACAGGAGATTTTTCATGAAGCGTTCATTATTAATTGGCATAATAGTGAGTTTGCCGTTACTATTAGCTGCATGTGGGCATGAACAACAAACAGCAAGTAGTAGTAATTCGAGTGCAGCTAGTCAACTAAATAAACAAGTTAGCACATTAACCCAACCATTCGCATTATCAGCAAGCAACAGTAGTGTAGCAACCACTGCTATTACTACACCACAACAGGCGTTGCAATTAGTAGTTAATAAATATGGCACTAATAATGGTCAGTGGCAATGGGGTTGTTTAGTTAGTGGTAGTGGTGATAATCAAAAGTACTTGTGGTCAAATAACCAACCAGTAAGTAATGATGATCCACAGGGGTATTTCGTGGTTCGTAATTATCAACGCGGTAAAAGTGCAAATGATCCGATTCATACTTACCATGTTTATCGTGATGGCGCAATTAAATTAAGTGATTAATAACACAATATATAATAGAATATTTTTATTTTTAAATATAATCTGTAAAAAAGTTTTTAAAGTGGTACAATGTTAATCGTGAACGTTTTATATATTTTTTCTTCAATGTTCTTTACACGGGACGAATGCATTTAATGCATTCGTTTTTTTGTTTTATAAATCAATAATTTGATAATCATAATGATGTGCTATTAAAAACTTCATGACATCCCGACTTTGCAAGAAAATTGTATGGGTATTTTCGTTAGGATGAAAAGTTAAAATTGGTTCTTGTAGCATTTCTTTATCAAAATAAACTTGTACGTTATGTTTGGTGTTATTCATTAAGCCAAATGGTGAAATAATCCCTGGAACAAGACCTAATTGTGCCATAATGTCGGCTGGTTTAGCCATCGAAACACGTTTGGCGCCAGTGATATCTTGAAATTTATGGAAGTTTAGGGGTTTGGCATCGTCCATAATTACCATATAAAGGTGTTGCTTTTTATCACGTAAAAACATGCTCTTTGTCCGCACACCTTCATAACCCGCAATATATTGATCCGCTTGTGCAGTAGTTTCGGCCGCCGGATGATCAACGATTTGATAAGGAATATTTAAGCGTTGTAGTTCATCAATTAGTTGTTGGTAAGTTGCTTGAATCATCTAATCACTCCTTTTACTTTCATTATAATATTTTTATAAAAGGGCTTTCATAAATTTTTAATTATGATAACATAATTAAAAAGAAAGGAGTAATCTTATGAAACAAACTTTTATTAATGGCAAAATTTTCTTAGGAACTGATGCTAATAGTTTCGCAACAACAATGATTGTTGATGATGGTAAAGTTGTGGAAATTGGTAATAATTTACCAGTTACTGGTGAAGTGGTTAATCTACATGGACAAACGGTTTTACCAGGGTTAATTGATTGCCATACGCATCCTAAATATATTGCGGATGCATTGCATGGCGTAGCATGCACGCCACCGCATGTTAACAGTATTAAGGAAATGCAAGCTGCACTACGACATTCACCAGCATTTGGTAAGGGTCCAGATGTATGGATTGAAGGTTGGGGTTTTGATGAAACCAAGTTAGCAGAACACCGCAGTCCCACCGTTGATGATTTGGATGCGGTAACGACTACCCAACCGATTTTTATTTATCGTTCGGATTGTCATTCTTCAGTTGGTAATTCTAAGGCGCTTGCTTTAGCGGGAATTACGAAGGATACATCTAATCCAAAAGGTGGTTTTATTGAACACTTTCCTGATGGTCGGCCTAATGGTTTTATGCGTGAAGTTGCTGCTACCCAATTATTAATTAAGGCTAAATCCGCCCAAAGTTATGCAACTGATGTGACTAACATGGTTAATAGTAATCAACATTATCTTGAAAATGGGTTAGTTGCTGTTGGCGAAATGATGGGACGGTTACGGCCCTACCCATCATTACAGCTTTATCAAGATGCGTTAAAACAAGGTTTTATGCCTAAAGTTGGCATTTATTATGTTTACGATGAGTTAAATGGTATTGATTTACAGCCAAGTGGTGATGACCAATTACGGGTAGCCGGTATTAAGGTGTTTATGGATGGTAGTATTTCTGGTGAAACAGCCTTTAATACTGTTCCATATCCATCCGGTAAGATGGGAGTTGAATTAACTAACCGCGCTAAATTAACGCAAGCGGTTAATTTTGCCCGTGATCATCATTTGCAAGTAGCGATTCATGCGATGGGCGATGCCGCATTGCAATTAGTTTTGGATGTTACTAGTCAAATGATACCATGGTTAACTGATGTGCCAGCGGTGCGGATTGAACATGCATCATTGTTAAGCGATGCAATGCTGCAACAAATTAAAACTGCCAAAATGAACTACGCATTAGTTACCCAACCAATTTTCTTCTTTGCTGAAGATAAATCATATCGTAATTTTTTGAATCAACACCAATTTCAAGAAGCTTATCGGATTAAGAGTATGCTTGCCACTGATAAATTAACGGCGTTAAGTTCTGATGCACCATGTACACCATGGTATGAACCTGATAGTCCGTTTTATGGGATGTATGCTGCGGTAACACGGCAGACAGCTAATGATGATGTTGTTAATGCTAGTGAAGCAATTACCATTAATCAAGCAGTTCTAATGTATACCAAGTATGCTGCCTTAATTGGTGGTTTTCATGATAATGGTTCATTACAAGTTGGCAAAGCCGCTGACTTTGTGATTTTGAGTGATAATCTTTTTAATATTCCTAGCGCTAAGATTAAAGACGTCAAAGTTCAGGCAACTTACTTAGCCGGTAAGTTAGTTTATCAGCGTTAAATTGTATCTTAAATCGGGATGCACTACAATGAATAACAGATAGTAGTGAAAGGAAGCATTAAGATGGAATTTACGAAAAAAGGTCAACCATTAATGACTAACGGGACACCACTTAATGTTGGTGACCAATTACCTGATTTTACCGTTATTGATGCGGCAGGTAATGCGGTAAATAAGCAAACTTTATTAACGAAAACAACATTAATTAGTGTTGTTTCTAATATTAATACGCCGGTTTGCAGTCTCTCTACGAAACATTTTAATGATGAAATTGTTAAGTATCCTGATGTTAATTTTATGACTATTTCAACTAATACGGCAGCTGAACAACAAGCATGGCGCGACCAAGCTGATGTTACAAGAATGCCAATGTATTCTGATGCAGCTCATCATTTTGGTGAAGCAATGGGCTTGTTTATTGCAAGTGCTGGCATTGATGCCCGGAGTGTGTGGATTGTTGATCAAACCGGTAAGATTTTGTACCGTGAATTGGTAACCGAATTATCACATGAACCTAACTATGACGCAGCATTAACACGCTTGCAAAAATTATCATAATAACGCAACACTGGTAATCATTACCAGTGTTTTTTGTAAGCATTTCACTTCATCTTTACTTCATCTTCTTACATAATAATAGTGGAAAAGGAGAAGGGGTGAGTTGAAATGCTAAGTAAGGTTATTTCACTCGTAGTCGGCTTTGTTGCTGGCATAGTTGTTATTGCAGGGATGATTTTTACGTTGTTACATTAGTAATTTATTTTACTGAATTGATTTAAACTGGCCGATGTTTTAAACATCGGCTTTTTCAATGGTATAATTAAACTACCTTAATACGGATAGGAGTAATAATATGGATGGTGTGTTACCATTATTTAAAGAACGTGGAATGACAAGTGCTGATTGTGTGGCGAAGGTGCGGCACATTTTACATATGCGGAAGGTTGGCCATAGTGGCACGCTTGATCCTAATGTTGATGGCGTGCTACCAATTTGTTTGGGACAAGCAACCAAGATTGTTAATTTATTAGTGAATAGTGGTAAAACATATACAGGTGAAATTACATTAGGCTTTGCCACCACCACTGAAGATTTGGATGGTGAAGTAATTGATCAAAAGAAGTTATTAGCACCATTTACTAATGACCAAATTGATGCTGTTTTTCAACAAATGACTGGTGATTTAACCCAAATTCCGCCAATGTATTCAGCAGTTAAGGTGCACGGGCGTCGTTTGTATGAATATGCGCGAGCCGGTGAATGTGTTGAACGACCAGAACGGCATATTACGGTTAAGCAATTTATTCGTTTGGGTGAAACAACCTTTGATGCCGCAGCTGGTACGCAAAAGATTCGTTTTGAAGTAGTTTGTTCAAAGGGAACGTATGTGCGGACATTAGCTGTTGATTTTGGTAAAAAATTACAAGTACCAGCTGTTATGTCACAACTAACCCGGCAAGCTAGTGGTGGTTTTACCATTGATAATACGGTAACCTTAGACCAATTAACCAAGTTAGTAAGTGAACATCGTTGTGATGAAGTGATTTGGCCATTACGTAAGGTATTAGCTAAGTATCCGCAAGTAATCTTGACGCCAGCACAATGGGCACGGGTTAGCAACGGTGCTGCTTTGAATTTGGCTCACCATGATGATAATGTAGTGGCATTAATGTATGCTAATACTGTCAAGGCGTTATACCAACGCGTTGCTCCACATAATTACAAGCCAATGATTATGCTATTGCAAAATAATGGTGTTACTCCATAATAAATATGTCGTAGTTAAGAAGGAAAAATAATGATTCAAGTTGTTGATATTTATCCACCACTTAGTAAAAAAGATCATTATCCAGATGTGGTATTAGCCACTGGTTTTTTTGATGGTGTGCATCGCGCGCATCAACAAGTGATTGAACGGGCACGGCAAGAAGCCGAAGCACGTGATTTACCTTTAGCGGTGATGACATTAACACCACATCCAGATGTGGTTTATCATCATGTCCCTGAAGAAGAGTATCTTTATTTATCACCACGTAATCGCAAGATTGAATTAATGAAGCAATTAAATGTTGATTTATTATATATCGTGCATTTTACGCCTGACTTTGCCCAATTAACACCACAAGCATTTGTTGATCAATACTTAGTTGGTTTACATGCCAAAGTAGTGGTAGCCGGTTTTGATTATACGTTTGGTAAACCAGCAATTGCGAATATGCAGACTTTACCCGAATTAGCGCAGGGTCGCTTTGACATCATTAGTGTGCCATGTGTTACGATGAATGATCAAAAAGTTGGTTCTTCACAAATTCGCAAGTTAATCACAGGTAGTAATATTGATATTGCTAACCAACGCCTGGGTTATCGCTATGAAACTACGGGTGTAGTGGTACATGGTGATGCGCGTGGCCGCCAACTTGGCTTTCCAACGGCTAATATTGTTAGTGATACCCAACAGTTAATTCCTGGGGTGGGAATTTATACGGTTGAATTATACTTTGATGGAATTTGGCATCCAGCGATGGCTTCAGTTGGTCATGATGTCACGTTTGGCGATCACCCGTTAAGCGTTGAAGTTTATGTACTTAACTATGATGGTGATTTGTATGGTAAACACGTTAAAGTCCGTTGGTATCACTATTTACGGGATGAAATTAAGTTTGCAAAAGTAACTGATTTAGTTGACCAATTGCATCGTGATGAAACAGCAACGCGGCAATACTTTAAATTATTACCACATGATTTATTCTAAAGACTGTTTAAGACAGTCTTTTTTTGACTCTTCATTTTTTAAGAATGATAACGTATTATAAAAAAAGAGTAAATAAATATGATAACGAGGTTAAAATGATGGATTTAGATGAAGTATTAGCTAAAATTAACACTGATATTAAACGGCTTGGGGATGCTAATGAAGTTGGCACAATCACAGCTGATGATATTGAAAAATACCAACGTTCACTTTTTATGAATGGTGCATTTGAAGATTCAGGTATTAACATTGATCCACAATATATGGGACGAATGTACGAAATGCTTGACCATGATATTACACCAATTTATGTTGCTGGTGGTGAAGGTTACTATAATGAATTAACTGACGTTGAACATTTGGCTGATACCTTAGCCCAAGTCGGTTTATATGACCAATTATTAGATAGTACCCAAAAAGCATTAGCCGACCTTACTGCTAAATAGTAAAAAAACTTTGACAATAGTTGACTTTTATAATAAATAAGGTATACTAATAATTGTTAGCACTCAAGAGGTTAGAGTGCTAAAAGAAGAGGTGATCAGATGCTAACTGAACGGCAAGTAACAGTTTTACGAGCTATTATTCGGTTGTTCACTGAGACTGGTCAACCTGTTGGTTCAAAGACATTAATAGCATCATTGCCAATTAAGGTTAGTTCCGCTACCATTCGCAATGACATGGCTCATCTTGAAAAAGAACAACTCATTACGAAGACGCATTCTAGTTCAGGACGAGTACCAACGATTGCCGGGTATCGTTACTATTTGGATCATCTGATTAAACCAACGGCTTCACTAGTTGATGTGGCTACTATTAAACGTTCATTTGATGGTAATTATCATAAACTGGATGAAATTGTTGCACAATCGGCAAATGTCTTGTCTAATCTAACCAATTACACCACGATTGCTTTGGGACCAAGTGCAGTGAAGACGCACTTAAGTGGTTTTCGCTTGGTACCACTTGATGACCATCAAGTAATGGCAATTATTGTGACGGATGCTGGTACGATTGAAAACCAAATTTTCACATTATCACCTGATATTAAGGGCGACATGATTGAAAAGGTGATTCGCGTTATTAATGATCAGTTGGTTGGTTTACCAATTGCTGAAATTAACCGTGAATTAAGTACTGGTAAGATTAAGCAGATGTTTATGAAATATCTTGCTTCACCACAAGGCTTTGTTGATATATTTGATGAAGTTCTAACACGCTTAGCACATCAACATTACTATGTTGGTGGTCGGATGAACTTATTGAATTATGCTGATGATCAAACTGATTTGCATCAGTTACAATCACTATATGATGTGATTGACCATGATCAAGGATTAACCACCTTATTAAAGGATGATCAAGTTGATCCTGATGAACATGATATTCATGTTCACCTTGGTCCTGAAATGACCAGTGATATGTGGAATAATTACAGTTTAATCACGGCATCATACGATGTTGGTAAACATGGTCGCGGGATGGTAGCATTGCTTGGCCCAACCAAGATGCCATACTCACGGATTATTGGTTTACTTGATGTTTTTCGGAGTGAACTAGTTAAGCGTTTGAATGATTACTATATACATTTGGATTAACCAGTGTAAATGAAAAGGGGTGTGACATTGAATTCAGAAAAGCACACTACTGAAAATGACAAACAAACGAAAACAGTAGCTAAAGAAAAAACTACTCATAAGACAACTGCTAAAACAACAAAGGTAACTAAAGATGCAAAAACTAAAAAAGTTACTGATAAAACAAAGCAAGATGAATTAGCAGCTGCGCAAGCTAAAATTGCTGATTTACAAAAGCAATTAGATGAAACAAACGATAAATATTTACGGGCGATTGCTGAAAATCGCAATATGAATGAACGTTTCAAGAAAGAACGGCAACAATTGTTGAAGTATGATGGTCAAAAATTGGCCAAGGATATTTTACCAATTGTTGATAACTTGGAACGTGCTTTGGCAACCGAAGTTAGTGATGAAAATGGTGCTCAATTGAAGAAGGGTATTCAAATGGTTTATGACAATTTGAATAAGGCTCTTAAGGATCACGACATTGTTGAAATCAAAGCCGCTGGTCAAAAATTTGATCCTAACTTCCATCAAGCTGTGCAAACAGCGCCAGCTGAAGCTGGTCAAGATTCTGATATGGTGGTTGCCGTATTACAAAAGGGTTATCAATTGAAAGACCGTGTTTTGCGGCCAGCAATGGTAATTGTTTCACAATAACGAAGCAATTAATTAGAATTAAAAACAATGAAGGGGTGTAAAAATATATGTCAAAGATTATTGGTATTGACCTCGGAACAACTAACTCAGCTGTAGCTGTTCTTGAAGGTGGCGAACCAAAGATTATCACTAATCCAGAAGGCAGCCGGACAACTCCATCTGTTGTTGCTTTTAAGAATGGTGAAATCCAAGTTGGTGAAGTTGCTAAACGGCAAGCTATCACTAACCCAAACACTATTGTTTCTATTAAACGTCATATGGGCGATCCTAACTATAAGGTAACTGTTGACGGTAAATCATACACACCACAAGAAATTTCAGCAATGATTTTGCAATACATCAAGAAATTTGCTGAAGAATACTTGGGCGAACCAGTTACTGAAGCAGTTATTACTGTACCTGCATACTTCAATGACGCACAACGTCAAGCAACTAAGGATGCTGGTAAAATTGCTGGTTTGGATGTTAAGCGGATCATTAATGAACCAACTGCATCTGCATTAGCATATGGTTTGGATAAAACTGACAAAGATGAAAAGATCTTAGTATACGACCTTGGTGGTGGTACTTTCGATGTTTCTATCTTGTCATTAGGTGATGGCGTCTTCCAAGTATTATCAACTAATGGTGATACCCACTTAGGTGGTGATGACTTTGACCAAGCAATCATGGATTGGTTGATTAAAGGCTTCAAAGAAGAAAACGGCATTGACTTATCACAAGATAAGATGGCTTTACAACGGTTAAAGGATGCTGCTGAAAAAGCTAAGAAAGATTTGTCTGGTGTAACCAGCACACAAATCAGCTTACCATTTATTTCTGCAGGTTCTAACGGTCCATTGCACTTGGAAAAGACATTAACTCGTGCTGAATTCGATCGTTTGACTGCTGACTTAGTTGAAAAGACTCATATTCCAATGGAAAATGCGTTGAAAGATGCTAAGTTAACTATCAATGATATTGATAAAGTTATCTTAAACGGTGGTTCAACTCGTATTCCAGCGGTTCAAGAAGCAGTTAAGAAATGGACAGGTAAAGAACCAGACCACTCCATCAACCCAGATGAAGCCGTAGCTTTAGGTGCTGCTATTCAAGGTGGTGTTATCAGTGGTGATGTTAAGGACGTTGTTTTACTTGATGTCACACCATTGTCATTAGGTATTGAAACAATGGGTGGTGTGTTCACTAAGTTAATCGATCGGAACACAACAATCCCAACAAGTAAGTCACAAGTGTTCTCAACCGCAACTGATAATCAACCAGCCGTAGACATTCACGTTTTACAAGGTGAACGGCCAATGGCAGCTGACGACAAGACATTAGGACGCTTCCAATTAACGGATATCCCACCTGCACCACGTGGTGTTCCACAAATCGAAGTTAAATTCGATATTGATAAGAACGGGATCGTTAATGTATCTGCTAAGGACTTAGGCACAGGCAAGGAACAAAAGATTACCATCAAGAGTTCATCAGGTCTTTCTGACGAAGAAATCGAACGGATGCGTAAAGAAGCAGAAGAAAACGCTGAAGCCGATAAAAAGAAGAAGGAAGAAGCTGATTTGCGGAATGACGTTGATCAATTGCTCTTCACAACTGATAAGACTTTAGAAGAACTTAAGGGCAAAGTTTCTGAAGACGAAATCAAGAAAGCTCAAGATGCTAAGGAAGCATTGAAGAAGGCTCAACAAGAAAATAATCTTGAAGAAATGAAGCAAAAGCGTGACGACTTGAACAAGATCATCCAAGACTTAACAGTTAAGATGTATGAACAAGCACAAAAAGCTCAACAAGCAGCTGGTTCACAAGCAAATACAACTAACAACGCTAAGTCAGACGACAATGGCAACACTGTCGATGGTGACTTTGAAGAAGTTAACGATGACGACAAAAAATAATTAATTAATAGTTAATTATTCGTGAAACCAAAGTCTGCAAGGGCTTTGGTTTTTTTGATAAATAGCATTACAATAGTAACAAATAGATTTAACGGGAGGCAGTTATGGCGGAAAAACGCGATTATTATGAAGTATTAGGCATCAGTAAAGATGCAACTGCTGATGAAATTAATAAAGCATACCGTAAATTATCCAAGAAATATCATCCTGATTTGAACCACGAACCAGGTGCTGAAGAAAAGTTTAAGGAAATTAATGAAGCTTATGAAACTTTAAGTGATCCGGACAAACGGGCACGTTATGACCAATTTGGCTTTGGCGGTGGTAGTCAAGGCGGTTTTGGCGGCCAAGGTGGTTTCAGTGGTTTTGGTGGTCAGGGCGGTTTTGGCGGCTTCGGTGGTTTTGACGATATTTTTGGTTCCTTCTTTGGTGGCGGCGCTGCTCAACAACAAACCGCAAACGCACCACGACAAGGGGCTGATTTGCAATACCGGATGGACTTAACTTTTAAAGAAGCTGTTTTTGGTAAAGAAACAACGATTTCTTATAACCGTGAAGAAGTTTGTGAAACTTGTGATGGGACTGGTGCCGCACCTGGTACTAAACCAGTAACTTGTCCAAAGTGTCATGGGACTGGTTATATTGAAGTCCAACGGAACACTCCACTTGGTCAAATTATGACTCGTGAAGTTTGTGATGTTTGTCATGGGACTGGTAAAGAAATTAAGGATAAGTGCCCAACTTGTCATGGCACTGGTCGTGTTAATAAGCGGCACTCTGTCAAAGTAAAGGTGCCAGCCGGTGTTGATGATGGTCAACAAATGCGTTTGGCTAACCAAGGTGAAGCTGGAACTAATGGCGGCCCATATGGTGATTTATTCATTGTTTTCCGGGTTGCCAAGAGTAAGGAATTTGAACGTGAAGGTGCTGATATTT
Organism: uncultured Lactobacillaceae bacterium; assembly: GCA_963926925.1. Lineage (GTDB taxonomy): Bacteria > Bacillota > Bacilli > Lactobacillales > Lactobacillaceae > Paralactobacillus_A. Next base: position 4,881 of record CAWUZD010000035.1, on the reverse strand, counting down.
ACTTACAAGTACCAATTAGCTTCGTTCAAGCTGCGTTAGGTGATGAAATCGAAGTTGACACGGTGCATGGTCCAGTTAAACTTAAGATTCCAAGTGGCACACAAACTAACACGACATTCCGGTTACGTGGTAAAGGGGTACCACGTTTGCACGGCGGTGGTAATGGTGATGAAAACGTTACTGTGCAAATTGTAACGCCACGTTCACTTAACGCTAAACAAAAAGAAGCTTTGCAAACCTATGCGGAAGCTGGCGGTGAAAAGCTATCTTCAAAAGATAGTAGTTTCTTCGACAAAATGAAGGATGCTTTTAAACGTTAATAAAATAAATAAAAGCTTGTGGATTTCCACAAGCTTTTTAGTTACAGATAAATTGTTAAATATGCCACTTAAAATATGTAAATGATTGCACGAAAAAAGAAATAACTGCGATTGCAAACCAAATAATGTCTTGAAAAATCATCAAATGTCGTGAGCAAATATTATGATGCTTAATCAAGCGATATGAAATGATACTAACAATTACTAATGCTAGTATCCCTAAAATAGTAAATAACATTGATAAACATCTGCTTCCCTATTTATTTAAACCTTAACAATAAATTTTAGCATTTATGCTTATAAAAAGATAGTTTTAGACTTGTAATTAGTGGCAATCATGGCTTGAAAGTTTGCAAGGCATTTTATGAGCTTTTTTGAAAAAACTGTTTACAATAATAATTGAAGCGTTGATAGCAAGGAGGATAATTGATGAGTAGAAATTCAATGGATCCATTCTCAAGTGATATGGATGATTTATTTAATGAATTAATGCGGGGTATGAATGGTATGAATTCCGAACGCCATTATTTAATTAATGGTCGTGAAGTAACCCCTGAAGAATTAGCTCAATATCAAAAGACTGGTAAATTACCAGGTGCTGAAGATAATCAACCAGCTGGTAAAGGTAATGGTCCAGCCAAGGATTCAATGTTAGCACGGATTGGTCGTAACTTAACAACCGAAGCTCGTGAAGGTAACTTGGACCCAGTTATCGGACGTAATAAAGAAATTCAAGAAACAGCTGAAATTTTATCACGGCGGACAAAGAATAACCCAGTATTAGTAGGGGATGCCGGTGTTGGTAAAACTGCTGTTGTTGAAGGCTTAGCACAAGCAATTGTTCATGGTGATGTTCCTGCTGCTATCAAGAATAAGGAAATCATCAGTATTGATATTGCTAGTCTTGAAGCAGGCACACAATTCCGTGGTGCTTATGAAGAAAACATTCAAAAATTAATTGATGAAGTTAAAAAAGCTGGTAACGTTATCTTATTCTTTGATGAAATTCATCAAATCTTAGGTGCTGGTAGCACTGGCGGTGACAGTGGTTCTAAAGGTTTAGCTGATATGTTGAAACCAGCTTTATCACGTGGTGAAATCACTGTTATTGGTGCCACTACCCAAGATGAATATCGTAATACTATCATGAAAGATGCTGCATTGGCACGGCGGTTTAACCCAGTTACTGTTAATGCACCAACTGCTGATGATACTTTCAAGATTTTACAAGGTATTCGTTCATTATATGAAAAGCATCATAACGTTAAATTACCAGATGATGTTTTGAAAGCAGCTGTGGATTATTCTATCCAATACATTCCACAACGGAGCTTACCAGATAAGGCAATTGACTTACTTGATATGACCGCTGCACACTTAGCTGCTAAACATCCAGTAACTGACGTTAAGCAATTAGAAAAAGAAATTGCTGATGCTAAGAAGGAACAAAAAGAAGCTGCATCTAAAGAAGAATATGACAAAGCAGCCGCTGCTAAGAAGAAAGTTGCTGATTTGCAAAGTCAATTAGATAACAGTGCTAAGAAGCAAGAAGCTACTGCAACTGTTAACGATGTTGCCCAAGCTGTTGAAAGATTAACAGGTATTCCTGTATCTAAGATGGGTGCCAGTGACATTGAACGGTTACGGACATTAGGCGATCGGCTTAAAGGCAAAGTTATCGGTCAAGATGAAGCCGTTGACGCTGTTGCACGTGCTATTCGGCGGAGTCGGGCTGGCTTTGACGAAGGTAATCGGCCAATTGGTAGTTTCTTATTCGTTGGTCCAACTGGGGTTGGTAAGACAGAATTAGCTAAACAATTAGCTTACGAAATGTTTGGTAGTAAGGAAGCTATCATTCGTTTGGATATGTCTGAATACTCTGATCGGACAGCTGTATCCAAGTTAATCGGTACCACAGCTGGTTATGTTGGTTACAACGACAACGGTAATACCTTAACTGAACGTGTTCGTCGGCAACCATATTCAATCGTATTACTTGATGAAATCGAAAAAGCTGATCCACAAGTAATTACATTGTTATTACAAGTACTTGATGATGGTCGGTTAACAGACGGTCAAGGTAACACCGTTAACTTCAAGAATACAGTTATCATTGCAACATCAAATGCTGGCTTTGGTACTGAAAGTCTTGATGGTAAAGATGATACCCATGACAAGGATATTATCAAGAAGTTAACACCATACTTCCGTCCAGAATTCTTGAACCGGTTCAATGCAATCGTTGAATTCTCACATTTGACCAAGAAAGACTTGAAACAAATCGTTAACTTAATGCTTGAAGAAGTTAATGAAACATTAGCTAAGAAGGGCATTGACTTAGTAGTTAGCGATCATGCTAAGGATTACTTGATTGAACAAGGTTACAACGAAGCAATGGGCGCACGGCCATTACGGCGGGTTATCGAACAACAAATTCGTGATAAGATTACTGACTTCTATCTTGATCACCTTGATGTCAAACACTTACAAGCTGATATGCAAGATGGCGAATTAGTAATCAGCGAACGTAAGGACGATAACAAAGCTGACGAAGAAAAAGCAACAACTAAAGATAACAAGTAATCAGTGTTATTAATCACAAAAACAGTCGCATGATGAATGCGGCTGTTTTTTGTTATAATTAATTATGTTGTTATTAATGGGAAAGAGGGGGGTTATATGGTTATTTCATACATATTATTAGTAGTTGTTGGTTTAATTACTGGGACAATTACTAGTTTGGTTGGTGCCAGTGCGGTTACGTTAATTGTGCCGGCATTGACATTGCTCTTCCATGTTGAAGCCCACGTTGCGATTGGGACTAGTTTATTTGTTGATATCATTACTTCATTGGTAGTTGCCTATAACTACCATCGTAAGGGTAACGTTGAATTAAAATCAGCCCTATGGATTGCGGCGGCCGCTGTCGTTGGGGCACAATTTGGTTCAGAATTAGCTAACAATACTAAGGGTGTAACCTTATCCGGTATCTTTGGTATTTTCTTGATTGTTTCAGGGATTGGTTCATTATGGAAACAGCACCGGCCACATAAAAGTAAACCAAAGAAGAAAATTGAATTTAAACATGAATGGGAACAAATCCTCGTTTCGATTATTATTGGGATTGGCATTGGTATCATCAGTGGTATCTTTGGTGCCGGTGGTGGTGTCATGATTTTGATGGCATTAATCTTTATTTTGCATTATCCAATGCATATTGCAGTCGGAACATCAACCTTGGTAATGGCGATTACCGCGACATCATCTGAAATTGGCTATGTTATTCACGGTCATTTGAACTTAGTTTATGGTATTATTTTGGCAATTGGTGCGGTAATTGGCGGCTTCCTTGGTTCACGGTACGCTAATAAGATTAATGATGATGTTTTACAAACGATTTTGAACTGGTTCTTTATCCTGATGGGGGTAATGATGCTCGGTCAAACGTTTATTAAATAAAAAAAGATGGTTGCTTAGCAACCATCTTTTTTTATTTAATTCACTAATTATTAGTCAATCTTTTTGTTTAAGTAACCTGCATCGTCTAATTTTTCAAGAATCCGATACATTAATTGTTCACTAAAGTCACGTGCTTCAGCGATTAAGAATGAATATTCTTCGTCTAATGTTGGATCTTCATGTGATTGATGGAAATCATCAATACGCTTTGCAATTTGATCATCTGTGTAAAGTTCAGATACAAGATCGTCACCTGCATCAGAAACTAAACGAAGTAAATCTGACTTTTTTTCTTCTGCCATAACTTTTAACATCCTTTCATGAAAGAATAATATTAACCTCTTTCACCTTTATATTATAGTGAGGTTGGTTCATGTTGGCAAAAAAAATGCCATGTTTTCATTAAAAATTTTGACCTAATGAATATGCTATGCAATCCATTGAAACTGGCTTATACTCAATATATAAGGAAGTTGAGTGTAATGGAATTATCAACCCCACAAATTGCCCAAAAATTATTAGGACAAGTGCTGCAAACTAATATTAATGGGATTACTAGTGGTATTATTGTTGAAACTGAAGCTTATCTTGGTGCAATTGATCGTGCTTCGCATGCTTATCAAAATCATCATACGAAGCGCAATGCAGCGTTATTTGCACCAGCGGGAACAGTTTATGTTTACCAAATGCGTAACCAGTTTTTACTAAATATTGTCACTAAGGATAATACCCCAGAATGTGTTTTAATCCGGGCGGTTGAACCATTACAAGGGTTAGCATTAATTACCCAACGGCGTTATCCACAGACACAATGGACGTTAACGAATGGTCCCGGTAAATTATGCCAAGCCCTAGCGATTGATTTGACGTTTAATCAAACGCCATTAAATCAAAAACTAGTTCTCCAGACGAGTAATTACCAACCACGGCAAATCATGACGACGCCACGAATTGGCATTCCCAATAAAGCACCATGGACGTGTAAAGCATTACGCTATTTTGTAGCTGGTAATCCTTATGTTTCGGGAATGCTACGACGGCAGATGGATTTAACAACTAATGGTTGGCAAAAAAATTAAAGTGAGTGAACATTATGACAAAG